>JAUWOM010000097.1 GCA_030612085.1 Actinomycetes bacterium | reverse complement strand
TACACCATTGGATACATGACTCTAAATCATTATATACAGTAAAACCACAATTACTGCATTTCACCTTAATATCTGTGGAAAAGATCTCCACTTCTTCACTACATTGCGGACAATCTTTTATTTTAATTGTAGGTGTTCTTATATTAGCTGCACCTGGGCATTTATTAAACATCACAAATTCACCTTTTTATCAATATTCTTTCTTAGACTTCACTTATGTTCTCTTAATATTAGCAACAACAACATCTATGTTCTTTTGGCTTTTCAAGATATTTTTCAGGGTTCTCATTGAATGCTTTTTTGCATCCTGGTGCACAGAAGTAATAAGTCTTTCCTTTGTACTCACTTTTAAATTGTGCTGTTTTTTCATTAACTTCCATCTTGCATACTAGGTCTTTAGCCATATTTTCACCTCCTTTTTAAATTTATAAATTTTTATTTCATTTTAAGCAAGTAAGCTTTCTTCTATTTTATTACTCTTTAATTACATTTGTACATAGTATTTTTTATAGGGAATGAGAATGAAGTTCATGCTTTGATAACTTTCCTTTCTTTTGCTTTTTCAACCTCTTTGCAGGTGGCACAAACCTTTTTAACATTAAAGAAAGAGTTATAACTGTTACATCACTCATAGCCATTGCTAATCCTGCAAATTCAGGTCTAAAAGTAATTCCAGTAAATGGGTATAATAATCCTGCTGCTACAGGAATTAATGCAGTATTATAAGCAAATGCCCAAAATAGATTCCATTTGATCCTTGACATAACCTTATTACTTAATTGCACTGCTGCAACAGCATCCAAAAGATCATCTTTTATAAGTACTATGTCTCCACTCTCTATTGCTACATCTGTGCCACTACCTATCGCTATACCCACATCTGCTTGTGTAAGTGCTATTGCATCATTAATACCATCACCTATAAAAGCAACTGTCTCTCCATTATCTTGTAGTTTCTTTACCTCATTAGCTTTATCCTGTGGTAATATTTCCGCTAACACCTTTTTTATTCCAATATGACTAGCGATTGTATTTGCAGTTTTTGCGTTGTCACCAGTAATCATAACAATATTAAAATTCATTTTTTCAAACTCTTTAATTGCATCTTTTGTTGTTTCCTTCAATGTATCAGCAATTGCAATAATGCCAGATATTTTGTTAGAAAGAGCAATGAGAATTACTGTTTTCCCCTCATACTCGAGTTGAGAAATATTTTTTTCAACTTCTTTAGGTATTGAAATATTTCTCTCTTTAAAAAGCATTCTATTTCCAATAATAATATCCTTTCCATTAACTTTTGCTATTACTCCTTTTCCTTCGAAAGTGTTAAATTTTTCAGTCTTCACCAACCTAATACCTTTTTCCTTTACTTTTCTAACTATAGCTTCAGATAATGGGTGTTGTGAATTCTTCTCCACGCTTGCAGTTAACTTTAATAGCTCTTTTTCATCAATTCCCATACCAATTATATCTGTAACTTCAGGCTTACCTTTAGTTAAAGTTCCTGTTTTATCAAATATTATTGTTTTTAAATTTTTAGATGTTTCAAGTACCTCACTATTTTTAATTAGAATTCCCAGTTCTGCACCACGACCAACACCTACTGTTACAGCAGTAGGAATTGCAAGACCAAGAGCACATGGGCAAGCAATGACAAGTACTGAAATAAATCGAGTTAGAGCAAACTGGAGAGAACTATTTAAAATAAAATACCACACTATGAAAGATATAATTGCTATTGAAAGTACGATAGGAATAAAATAACTCACAACTTTATCAGCAATTCTTTGAACTTTTGGTTTTGATCCTTGAGCTTCTTCAACAAGACTTATTATCTGAGATAGAAAGGTATCTTTGCCAATTTTTATAGCTTTAAATTTAATTACACTGTTTTTATTTATAGTACCACCTACGATAGTGTCACCCTTTTTCTTCAATACTGGAGTTGGTTCTCCAGAAATCATTGATTCATCAACATAACTAGAACCTTCAATTACTTCTCCATCAACTGCTATTTTTTCTCCTGGTTTTACAATTACAATATCATTTATTTGAACATCTTCAATTGCTATTTCATTCTCCTCATTATTACGAATAACTGTTGCAGTTTTTGGCTTTAGACCTATTAGCTTTTTTATTGCTTCTGATGTTTTACCTTTTGCCTTTGCTTCTAAATATCTTCCAAAGGTGAGAAATGATGCTAACAAAATCGCTTCTTCATAAAATAAATATTCTTTTGAAAGCATAATTTCAAATGTTCCTAAAACACTAGATATAAATGCAACACCTATACCCATAGAATACATAACATCCATATTAAGATTTCTATTTTTAAGAGAACGGTAAGCTGCTCTGAATATAGGGTAACTGACATAAATGAATACTGGAGTAGTCAAAAGAAATAATAAATAAGGCATAAAAAATGGAAGTTTTATAGGCAGATACATGAGAATCATTAAAGGTATACCTATAACAAAACCTGTAATAAATCTTTTCGTCTTTTCTTTTAAATCTTTTTCTCTTGCTATCTTCTCTAAATCTTCAATTTCCTCCCCTTCTTTTCCAAGATATTGATATCCAGCTTCTTCAATAGTTTTTTTCATGTCAGTTACTGATATTATTCTTGGATTATAGGTAATGTATGCTTTCTCTGCTCCAAGATTAACATTGACACTTATGATTCCATCTAAATTCTTTAGTGCTTTTTCAATAATTTTTACACAAGTAGCACATGTCATCCCACCAATTTTAATAGTTGCCTTTTCATTTACTACTTCATAACCAGCATCTCTTACTGCTTTTTCTATATCAGCTATTCTTAATTTTGTAGAATCATATTCAACTGTACCAGTTTCATTTCCCAGATTTACTTTAATATCTGTAACACCATCGAGATTGGATACAGATTTCTCAATTGTTCTTACACACGTGGCACATGTCATACCAGTTATTTTAAATTCAGCTTTTTTCTTGCTATTTTTTGAACTCATTTTTAGTATTCTTTAATCAAATTAAATTTTAAAAACACTTACAAATAATTATATTTATCTAAACTATTTAAGAGATGTGTTTAAAAACACATGTTCTTATACATTAAAAAATAAATAACCTTGTCATTCTGAGCGTAGCGAAGAATCTCATTATATTTAACTTTTTAAAAGGAGATTCTTCACTTCGCTATCGCTTCGTTCAGAATGACAACAAATATAAATTAAAAATATATTTTACTTCTTGAAATTTACCCTTTTTAAATTTCCTCTGTTTAAATCTACTTTTTCCTATTAATTCATTCTCTTTATTTAAAAGATATTTATATATTTAAGTTCTTATTACTCTCTTATTATAATAAGATTACTGAATCCACAAATAGTTCATATTTTTCATCTTCATTAAGATCATGTATAACAACTTTTTCAACTTCATTCAGTCCCTTAATTTCCAGGATTTTAGATTCATATAATACTTTAACAACTGATTTTTTTAATTCTCTTTTAACATCAGTAATAGTCGAAATATTCTTAAATTGTGTCACAAATACAACTCGAGGTGTGTGTTTTGTTAATTCAATAGCAATTTCTATAGATCTATCTCCTCTATCTAAGACCATAATTCTTTTATCTTTAAAGAGTGAGATATTCTCTACAGCTTTATAAACACCCCTGTTTAGAAATTCTTTTTCACCAACTATTTCATCCTCATATTTTTTAATTTCTTTAACTGCATTATATTCAGATTTTTGTTTATCTCTATAATTATTAATTGCATTTTTCAAAGCATCTGCTGCAAGATTTGAGCAATGCATTTTTATTGGAGGTAATCCATCCAATTCATCTGCAACATCCTTACGCGTAATTTTTAATGCATCATTTATAGATTTCCCCTTAGCTAGTTCAGTAATCATACTTGCAGTGGCAATAGCAGAACCACATCCAAATGTTTTGAATTTTATATCCTCTAT
>JAUWOM010000062.1 GCA_030612085.1 Actinomycetes bacterium | reverse complement strand
CATACGCGTAAATCATCAGCTGATGGATTATTTGTTAAGTTAATCTGCTCTGAACCATCAGGATTCATAACATATATTTCAGGGTTTCCATCACGGACTGATTTAAAAGCAATCTTTTTTCCATCTGGTGACCATACGGGGAAATGATCATCTAGTTCACTATTTGTAAGATTTGTCTGCTCTGATCCATCTATATTCATAACATATATTTCAAAGTTTCCATCACGATTAGATTCAAAAACTATCTTCTTTCCATCTGGTGACCATGCTGGGACATAATCATGTGCTTCATTGTTTGTAAGATTTGTCTGCTCTGATCCATCTATATTCATAACATATATTTCAGAGTTTCCATCACGATAAGAGTGAAAAAAAATCTGTCCAGTTGGCTGAGTCTCTTCCTCTAAAGTAGTTTCCTCAGGTGTAATTTCTTCTATACTCTCTTCAGTTGTTTTTTCTTCAATTTCAATAGTCATTTCTTTTGTACCTTCACCAATCTTAGTGGTAGGTTTTTGAGGACAACCAGTAAGTGTAGGTGACAGTGATGCAACAATTGAAAGAGTAAAAATTACTATAACTATTTTTTTAAGAAAATTCATTTAACCCCCGTCTTAAGTTTTTTAATGTAAAAAATATCTTTAAGTAAAACTATATCAAAATAAAAATAGTTTCTTAAAAAATATCGTAAGCAGATATATATTTAATAAATAGGACAAATAAATTTATAAATCTTTATTTGTAATTATTTGTAATTTCTTTATAAACCCCCTTACTCTTTTAAATAAAATCTTATCATTAAATTTAATTTCCTCTTCATAAAAAAATTCATAGTTTTGCCTTTTAGTCAAAGAATCTTTTTTGTTTCCGTAGTTACACTTATCATCTGAACATACAAGGTAATAATTAAAATTCCTAAAGCTACTGATATGTAATTACATGTAAAGACTCACTTTATAATAGGAGTCTTTACATGTTTTACAGGTTATTATAAACTATTTTATAGAAAGAACTGTACTATCAAAACAGTCAATTAATATTGTTGTTCCATCAGCCATATCAAATTGCCATGTAGGGTGATATTCGCCATTTTTGGTTATTTCATTAGAGAATACAATTTCAGAATTGTTAATCGTTATATTATCATTAGGATTCCGCATTGCATAATTGGGATTCTTGACGATTGATTTTGATAAAATAGTAATTGCCTTATTATAAGATAAAGGTTCTACAGTCTGGTTAAATGTTGATTTTGAAAAGTTGTTCCACCTTAACATACTAGACGCAATTCCTTCGGCATCAACTAAGGCAAGGTAAAAGTTATCACGTATCTTAATCCCATCATATATATTTGAAAATCTAACTGAGTATGCAAATGTTTCTTCTTTCTCTTCTTTAGTATTACCATCAAGATTGACTTCAGCTACAACAAGTGGAATGACTTCCTTAAGATTAGAAGTAAACAACTTACCCTTTTTAGTGTATACTTCATTCACCCAGTTACGCGTTAATTCAATAGCTTTTTCTTCGCTGAAACCAATAGGTTTATCTCCTAATTCATGCATAGTATATAACCCTTCATTTGATTCAGCCTTTACACTTGTTATGGTTTTATAAATATCACTTTTCTCATTTATAGAAATATCTGCTTTTTCTGCTATTAGAGTGTAATTAGGAATAGTTTCAGGTATCTTCGGTTCACAGTTTAGAATTAGTCCTGCATTATCTTCTATGCTGCTATTTTTACTACTACTTAATGGTTGAGGTGTACCGCCTGGGTTAACATGAGAAAACCTTAAGATAGAAGCTGTTTCTGTGCCAGGTCTAGGGTACTGAAGCCCACCGAATCCAGGCATACGAGAATATTGTACATTACCTGAATGAGTTAAAATGCAATAGTTTTTAGGACCACTATAACCTCGGGAATACCAGTATTCATTAGCTTCAAGCCATGAATATTTTACTGAATTAGATGCGTCGGCAAATTCTTCAAATTTTTGAGTAACTTTCCAGTCACATGAAGGACCTAGCGAAATGTCATGATAACCAGATATAACACGAACTCTATTTGTGCCTAGCATACCACGTGCATATTTATATCGGATATTTGAGTCTAGCTGAAAACATGCGGCTATAAATACAAACTCCAAATCACCATCCCAATCTGACCTTGTGACTGTACTACTTTCCCAATCACTACTTGTTCCATAGATATTTATTGCAGACAATGCGTTATCAAGAATTCTATACCCCCACATTTTACCATTGTTGTTACCCTGAGCACTCCAATATTTAACAGTCCTATCACAGTCATCAAACATATGCGGTTAACAAGCAGAGCCATAATAGGTATTTGTAGTATAGTTTTTATCATCAAGTAAATCTTTAAAATAGGTAGCATCCCGATAATCATCAGTATGCATATGGTATACATATGCGTCCTTTGTAGCTGTCGCATAAGCTATGCTTGATAATGTTATTAAAAGAACCAGCATAAGCAATACAATTGATTTAATTTGTTTCTTTGTCATTTAAAAACCTCCTTTCTCACTTTATTAAAATATTTATTTTGTTAAGTAAATTTGCTAAAATATATTTGCCACCTAAAAAATGTCTGTTTATTATGCTAATAACCGGCTTTTAATGGTGGCTTTTTATTTTAAAGTATCTATAAGATCACCTCCTCAAAAAATAAATAGCTGCCTAATACAATTTAAGCAGCTATGTTTAATAAAATTAATTTTTATATATTTAAAGATATTTATATTAAATATCCTAAGATATTCTTCATTTAAAAATAACATTTTCATTTTTTATCCTAATATATAATAAAATTATGTTATTATTTTAAACAATTATTAAAATATCATAGCAAATTTTGATTGTCAAGTATTTAAGTAGTAAATTAATTTATTTTATTATATAATAGGAGATGCCATGAAAAAACATACTGGACATTGGTTAAAAAGAGCAAGATTATTAAAAGGACTTAAACAAAAAGATATAGCTAAAGATAGATTTACAAGATCATATGTTAGTCAGGTAGAAAAAGGAGATGCTAAGCTATCACCTGGCGCAAGAGAATATATTACAAGAAAACTAAAGCTTCCTAAGAAATATTTTGATACAGGGCTGTTTTTAGATGAGAAAAAAAGATTAGATGAACTAATAAAAGATATAGATAAATTATCAGATTCTTACAATTATGATTTAGCGGAAAGCAAGGTTTCAAAAGCACTTTCAATAGCACAGGAAGCTAAAAATGATAACTATATAAATACTTTACTAGTTAAGTTAGCAAGAATATATATTAAAACAGATAGATTAAATAAAGCAGAAGAGCTCTTAAATAAAGTAAATAAATACTATATAAAAGAAAAAGAATATAAGAAATTAGCATATTCTTATTACTGGACAGCAATAGCTTTAAGAGAAAAGAAAAAATATCAGGAAGCAATTTTAATCTTAAATAAATCACTGGAGGAAAATTATAAATTAGAAAGAAAAAAAGACTTATCACTTATAGCAAGAGCTCTAACTACAATAGCTCAGATATATAGATTTATTGAAAACTACAAAGGAGCAGATGAGATAAATAAAGAAGCAATAAATATAGCTATAAAATCTAAAGATGAATATGTTATAGCTATGTCTTATTGGGAATATGGCTTTTTACTTCATAGAGTAGGTGACTATGAAAAATCGATATCTTATTATGAAAAGGCAGCTCCTATATATAAGGTTTTAGGATATGAAAAACTTTCTCTACAGATAAATAATAACTTAGCATCTCTACATCATTATCTAGGTGATTACGATAAAGCTATTGCCTTAACTAAAAAGGTAGTTAAGATATCTAAAGAAAAAGGTTATGATGAAGAATTAGCTTATTCATACCTTAAAGGTGCAAAAGCTAAAAGAGATAAGGACTTACTAAATGAAGCAGAATATGATCTTAAAAAATCTATTAATCTACTTACAAAACTAAAAGACAACAGAATATTAGGAGAAGCTCATATGGCTTTAGGACTGCTTCATAAAAGAAAGAAAGAAAATGATAAAGCTATATTAAACTTTAATAAAGCAGTTGATATATTTAAGACCATAGATCAAGAAGTATATCTTAATAGTGCATATTCAGAGATAATGAGATTCTATAAGGAAGTAGGTAGTCTTGAAGATAAAAAAATAGATTATATTTTAGATTTTATAAATTATGCAGATAAGTTAATAGATAAAAAAAAGAAAATAATATTTTAAAAAAAGGAGACACTGTGAAGAAACTAATACTATTAATTTTAATATTTACTCTACTACTATCTATTTTTATAGCTCCAAAGTCTTATAAATATGAAGATATTGCATTTTCACATTCAATAACAATAGCTGAGCACGAGAAACCTGATAGCAATCAACCAACTGGTGGTTAATAGATTAATTAAGAAACTTTTTCTATAATTTCTAATAATTTATAACTAAAGCTAGTTATCCCTCTTTCTATTGTTCCTCTTAACCGTGGCATAGATTATAAATATCGCTGCAATAAATAACATCAATCCGAAAATAAAAGCTAACATCAATTTGCTTTGATAGGTTTCTTTTAGAAAAAGAGAGGCTAAACCAAAAGTTCCACAAATAATATAAAGTATTATAACTGCTTGAGGTTGTGATAATCCTATATCTACAAGTAGGTGGTGAAAATGTTCTCTATCTGCATTTATCGGGAGCTTCCCTTTAAAAGACCTTCTCACTATAGCCCACATTAAATCTAAAATGGGAAAACCCAAAACAATGACAGCAGTTGGTATTTTTGCTGCTTTAAGCAGTGATATAACTGCAAGCATGTAACCTAAAAACATGCTTCCCGTATCACCTAAAAATATTCTTGCTGGATAAAAGTTATATGGTAGAAATCCAAAAATTGCACCTGCAAAAATCAATGCTAAAATGGCTGTTTGAGGTTTTGTTAAAATAATTGACTCTGCAGCAATTCCAAAAAGAACCAACGCAGCAATTCCAGATACTCCACTGGCTAAACCATCTAATCCATCAAGAAAATTTATTGCATTCTCTAAAATCATAACCCATAAAATGGTAAAAATTATTGAAAAAATTGGAATAATAAGAGATTTTCCAAAAAGAGCAAAAGAAAGATTTATTTTATCTAAATAAATAGGTTCTGCACCAAATGGATTAGTGATAACACTGGGATAAAATCCAAATATAATTAAAATAATTGCTGATGCTAATTGCCAAAAAAGTTTTTTCAGCGGTGAAAGTTCACGTATATCATCTATAATACCTGCTGTAAGTATAACTAAACTACCCAAAATTATCCCTATAAGACTTTTATTAATCCCTATTGCAAAAAAAGAGGTGATAAAAAAGGAAAGGAATATGGCAAGTCCACCCATAGTTGGAGTTATATCCTTATGAATGTCCCTCTCTCTTCTTTCCCTTTGAACATCAACATAAGCACCCACTTTTAGAGCTAATCTTCTTACCCATGGAGTGAAAATTACTGTAAGAACTATCGCTACTAAAAATAATAAAAATTCTAAGAATTCAAATTGCATTTTACTATAACCATGTACATTGATTTTTAAATTAATTGTAAGTTTTTATGTAATTTAAAATTTTAGATAATATTCTTATTTTACTATTTATAATTAAATGATATTTGTTAATATCCTCTTTTTCCTAGATAATATCAATAATTTATTTTTATTCCCAGTTAATTTTGCAATAAAAAATATTAATCTAAGTCCAAAAACCATAAACTTGTTCTTCTTTATCCAGTGGTCAGATTCCTCCCCGATTATTCTGTTTAAAATTGTTTCCTCTTTACCTATATAGACTGTCTTAAAACCAATTTTTGTCAAAAGTATTGTTATATTCTTTTTAGAGAAGTAGTATAAATGATGTATATCATAGACTACATTTGCCGGGGTCTTCCATCTTCCAAAACTAAGTTTGTAACTTAAATTAGTTGTCTTTTTTATTAGAGAATTTTGATCAGGAGTTAATATTAGAACAATCCCTTCAGGCTTAAGAATCCTACACACTTCTTTTAGTAGCTCCTTTGGCTCTCTTACATGCTCTATTAAATCCCATAATGTCACAACATCAAAACTATTTTCCTTAAAAGAAAAATCCTTTAAAAAACCATATCTTATATCCAACTTAAAATTCTTTTTGGTATAATTTACAAAATCTTTTGATAAATCAATTCCAAGTGTCTCCCATCCTCTATCTTTTGCCATATTTAAAAAAATACCTGATGAACAACCTACATCTAAAATCTTTCCCTTATTAGGGTAAAATTTTTCAATCAAATTTAAACCTTTTAAAAAGAGTCTAACTTCGGGACTTCCTTTAAAATTTATTGTTATATTCCTAAAATAAGCAGATTTGGGATAGAGTGGATCATTATAATGTCTTTGAATAAAATCTTTAGAAGGAATGGGATAGATTGAAATCATACTGCAATTTGAACATTTTATAATCCTATAGGGCTTCTTTGATATCTTCTCGAGATTAAAAACTTCTTTAAACCTGTTACCATCACATATTATGCATTTATAATTATCTAT
>JAUWOM010000106.1 GCA_030612085.1 Actinomycetes bacterium | reverse complement strand
ATTGGTGGATTTTATGCAGCTACTAAAGACATCAAAAAAATCGAGGAAATAGCTCTATCCAATAATTGGCGGCAGACACTATCTCTGTTTTTTGATCCTTCTTTGCGTCAGGGATTTGTCAGTGGCATGAAAATAAAAAATTTCATAGAAAATATAATTGGCAAAATACATTTCAAAGATCTAAAAATTCCTATCTCAGTGATAGCAACAGATATAAAAACGGGTGAGACAGTTATTATAGACAAAGGTGAAGTTGCCCTGGCTATTAGAGCGAGCAGTTCCATGCCCCTAATATTTAAACCCGTCAAATTAGGCAGTAGTTTATTAGTTGATGGCGGCCTCTCACTACCTGTTCCTGAAAGAATTGTTAGAGAAATGGGAGCAGATTTAGTTGTTGCAGTTAATTTAGATTCAGATTATTTTGCAAATAACGAAGACAGTAGCTTTGGGTTTTATAAAGTAGCTAATAGCTCTATTAAGCTTTTAAGGTATCATTTAGCTTCTGCAAATGTCAAAGATGCTGATATTATAATTAATCCTAAAATAGGAAAGGTGGGATGGAATAAATTTATTGACAGTAAAAATGTGGTTTTGGCAGGTGAAAAAGCAATGCAACTATCAATATTGCAGTTAAAAGAATTAATAAGGCACAGAAGCAATAGTGATTAATAAAATTTTTGATATAAGATTTTGAAAAATACTTTCAAGATATTTTTAATATTAGATAAATATTAAGATCGCAGGAAAGGAATAAAAATGGGAAATGTATCGAATCGTAAAGAATATTTTAAAAAAATAGTTCTTCGCCAGGTATTAAAGCTTATTCTTGGTCGTTCAAAAAGAAGTCTAAAAGTAATTGTTACCCTGTTTGAGTTTATAGTTCCCAAAAAAGATAAAAATCTTTATAAATCAATAAAAAATGATTTATCAGAAGATAAACCCCAGATCCAACTTTACCAATTTTACAGGCGACTCTTAGTAAAGTCTAATCCAAATTTTAGTGATAAAATCCTCGCTAATCTTTTAATTCAGGGGGCTTTTTTAAATCAAAAGAAGCGAGATATAGCGTATGAAGAAGGTTCTCGAGTCCCTACTACTATTTTAATAAGTCCAACAATGCGGTGCAATCTTTCCTGTATTGGCTGCTATGCTGCCAGTTATACCAGGAGTGATGATTTGGAATTTGAATTAATTGATAGGATCATCCAGGAAGGAAAAGAAGCTGGAGTAGCTTTTTTTACTATTTTAGGAGGTGAGCCATTTATAAGAGATGATATGTTTCGTATTTACCAAAAACATAGCGATGCCGCCTTTTTAGTTTTTACTAACGGAACTTTGATAGATAATAAAGTAGCAAATAAATTAGCCCAGCTGGGAAATATATTGCCCACATTAAGTATCGAAGGTTTTGAAGAAGAAACCGATCAAAGAAGAGGAAAAGGGGTATATAAAAAAGTGCTAAAGGCAATGGAGATTTTAAAAAAACGTAAAATCCCATTTGGCTACTCAACAGCTGTGACTAGAAAAAACATTAAAACTGCAACCAGTGATAAATTTGTTGATATGATGATTGAGAAAGGTGCTGCAATTGGATGGTATTTTCTTTATACGCCAATTGGCAAGAATCCTGATCTGTCTCTAATGCCAACCCCGAGTGAGCGCCTTTATCTTAAAGAGAGACGAGGCTATATAAGAAAAAACAAACCTTTATTTGTTATTGATTTTTGGAATGATGCTCCTTATGTTGGCGGTTGTATTGCTGCCAAACATTATATCCATATTAACCACAGAGGTGATGTAGAACCATGTATATTTACCCACTTTGCTCAGGTAAATATTAAAAATACTTCCCTGAAGGAAGTGATGAACTGCCAGTTTTTTAAAGAGATTAGAAAAAGACAGCCATACTCTGATAATCTTTATCTTCCCTGTATGTTAATTGATCACCCTGAAGTCTCGCGAGGGCTTTATAAAAACTGTAATATTTATCCTACTCATGATGGAGCTGAATGCTTATTTTCTGGTATTGCTAAAGGACTGGATGAATACTCTGAAGGTGTTAAAGATATCTATGCAGATGTTTGGACAAAAGAGAAAGAGCTTTTTTGTAAAAAAGAGAATCCCTCAAAAAATGGTGGTGTATAAATAACTATGTCATTTTCCAGTCAAAAAGCTTTACCTTATCATGTTGGGTTTATTGTTGATGGTAACCGACGTTTGGCAAGAGAGAAAGGTTTACCTGCCTTTATTGGCTACAAAAAAGGAAGTTTCTTATTTAATGAAGCTTTTTGGAGATTTTGTTATTTTGAAGATGATTAATCAGGAAATGAGTATAAATTTATAAAATATAGATAGCTGTATTAATTGATTAGAATTATATATCTTCTTAATTAAAGTAGAAATTAAGAAAATAGTTAAAGATTTAGTCAAAAATAAATCTTATTATATGAGCAATTTCTTATAAATTCACTTTTTGATAATTGATGTTGATGAAAACCACTGGAAACTTAATGTTTTTAATATAGATGGTGAATTAGTTGAAAGCGATGAAATAACTTACAATTAAGATCCACTAAATTCATAATGAATGAGAGCATAAACTTACTTATTTGAATTATATAATTCTTCTAAAGAATAATTTTTTTAAATATTTATTTAGCACTGCTTCTCTATCTAACTATAAAAGGGATAGCAATAGCAATTGTACCAATAAAAACAACTACTAAGATGAAAAGATTATATCTTATATTATAATTTAACAGAAGCGATGAGTCATAGTACTTATCTACATTGTTATCCTTATACATTTTTATAAGTCCATTAATTAATTTACCTCGAGTCTGTTTTCCTTTGAGAAGCCCTGTTATCACTACGACATTTACTACTATGACAAGGGCTACCATTATAAACATAACTAAAAATAGGCTTGTGTCTTCCCGTGATTCTTCTGCCATTGCAGAGTTTATTCCCAAAGACAGCAGGTTAAGTAAAATAGCAGTTATAATAAAAATGGTATCAGTACGGGTATTTTGTTGAAGTTCTGAAACAATATGTTTGTGGATTTGCTCAAGCATAGGAGGTCTCCTCTCTTATAGAATTTTTAAATTATTTAAGGCTTTACTATTATAACATTATCTTACATTTTAATTTAGAAATATAACTGAGAAAGTCATAGAGCTTATACTATCCTGGAGACATTTAAGGTTTTGGACTTTACTGCGGGAACAGGATAAGTCCATCTGAGGCCAGGTCAATGGAGAACCTTGCAAGGTATATTATAAGGGCATCCTTTTCTTAAGAAGAGGATGAAATATTTTCCTGAAGAGTCAAAAGTTACATACAAATCCAAATACAGTAAAGAGGAGAAGGAGTTCAG
>JAUWOM010000017.1 GCA_030612085.1 Actinomycetes bacterium | reverse complement strand
GCGTTCGAACCTTTTGCTTCAAAACTTCCATTTGAAACCTGGATAATTCCCAAAGAACATATGGAAAGTTTCTCAGATATGGGTGAAAATGATTTAGTTGATTGTTCTAAAATATTAAGAAATACAATGAAAAAAATCTATAATGGATTGAATGATCCACCTTTAAATTATTGGCTCCATAGTGCACCTCTTCATAATAATCATAAACATTACCACTGGCATTTTGAGATTATTCCTAAACTTACAACAACTGGTGGTTTCGAGCTTGGAACAGGAACTATAATTAACACAACCCTTCCAGAAGAGTGCGCCAAATATTTAAAAAATTTTAATAAATAACAGAAGTAAACAGTTCTGTATTATTATGATCTATTCTTATCATCCTGAACCATTTGAGATTGTGATTTATATTATAAGATTAGATCATCTATGAGAAACAGATTGTATTAATTAAAATTACCTTTTTTATTATAATAATCATATAATTTTATTTGGAGGTGAGTTTATGGTGAAATATATTGTTGATATTTTATTGGTAATTTTTGGTTATATCTCAGGGTCATTTCCACCAGCTTATATTATAGTTAAATTATTTAAGAATAAAGATATTAGAGATATTGGAAGTGGTAATGTTGGGACGATGAATGTTTTAAAGAATGTTGATCTCAAACTTGGCATTATAACAGGTATTTTAGATATTGCAAAAGGCTTTATTCCTACTTATTTGGCAATGAGATATTCCTCAATTAAATGGATTCCTATTTTAGTAGCAGTAGCTTCAGTTGCTGGTCATAATTGGTCAATATTTTTGAAGCTTACAGGTGGAAAGGGGGTAGCTACAAATGTTGGTGCCTTATTAGCTCTTATTCTTAATGCTAATCTCAATCCCAATCTTAATCCATTGGTTCTTATTCCCTCAATAATTGGATTTATATTAACACTTATATTTTTTAAAGATTTCTATATTGGAGCCATGGTAGCTTATATTATTGGACCTTTTTCTTTCTTATATTTTAGAAAATCCTTTTTAGAAGCAACAGTATTTTTAATTTTGGCAATTATTGTAATTTATAAAATACGTTTTGATCTTAAAAGGTCCTTTGAAAAAAGAAAAAAGGTTTCAACATAAAAAATTAGTAATCACAGGATAAATTGAGAAAAAATAAAAAATAATAGCAATAAAAATTTTAGTTTTTTAATCCTTAATCTTAAAATTATGAATAAGAAAAAATGATGATTGAAAAAACTGATCTTGTAGATAAAGTAAAAGAAACAATAGATAAATATAATATGCTAATTAGTGGTGATAAGGTTTTAGTTTCAATTTCTGCAGGACCTGATTCTATGGCTTTACTACATATCCTTTTAAAATTAAAAGATATTTATGATATTAATTTACACCTTTTTCACCTTGACCATCTAACAAGAGAGGGTCAATCCTCAATTGAAGCACAATTTGTTAAGGAATTATCAGAAAAATTGGAACTAAAGCTAACCCTAAATGTAGAATCAGCTGAGAAGTATGCAAAAAAAAGAGGATTATCATTTGAAACTGGCGCAAGAGAGCTAAGGTTGAATCTAATTCAGAAAGTTGCTAATCAAGAGAAGATCACAAAAATAGCGACAGGTCATAACGCAAATGATTTAGCTGAAACTATAATTATGAGATTAATGAGAGGAACAGGTACAAAAGGTATGATAGGAATTCCACCCACTCAGGGGAAATTTATTAGACCGCTTATATATATATTCAGAGATGAAATAGAGAAATTCTGTTACGAAAATAAAATTAATTATAGAATAGATCAAACAAATCTTGAAAGTTATTACTTCAGAAACGCTATAAGAAACAGATTGATTCCCCTAATGAGGGAGATCAGTAAAAAATATTTTTTAAAGAATTTGATAAATTTTTCAAAGATCTATTTAGAGGAAGATAGATTTTTAAACAGCTTAACCAAAAAGATCTATTACAAAATATCAAAAAGAAAAAATAATGATGTTTATATTCCAATAATTGAACTTAAAAATCTACCACACGCATTAAACAGAAGACTATTGAGGTTAGCCATAGAGGAGAAAAAAGGTGAACTTTTGGATATTTCATTTAATGCAGTTGAGGATATAATAGATTCTTTAAAAAATGAAACGGAGTTTTTTAAGTTTAATCTACCGAAATTTATAAAGGTTGTTAAAGATAAAGAAAATTTGGTTATTAAAAAAATCGAGAAACAAAAAATCTTTTTTAAAAAAGAGATTCCTATAGAGGGAACCTGTATTTTAGAAACCTTAAACTTAGTAATTGAAACAAAGATTGTTGATGGAAAAGATGCTAAAATTAAAGATAACAAAAAAATTGCTTATTTGGATTATGAAAGTATAATTCCACAACTTTGTGTAAGACCGTGGAAATTTGGTGACAGATTTATACCTCTTGGATTAGATAAAGGAAAGAAACTCCAAGATTTCTTTGTAGATGAGAAAATTGCCCGGGAGAAGAGAAAAACAATACCTATTTTAGTTGATAGTGAGAAAATTGTATGGATTGTTGGTTATAGAATAGATGAAAGAGTAAAAGTGAAGCCAGAGACAAAGAAGATTTTAATTGTTAATGTAAAAGAATTAAACTAATTTGGGGCAGATTAATAATTGTAATTATTGTTATTAATTATTTCTATTTTTAAACCATATCTATTTAAAGGAGGATTTGTGAAAAAGCGGATTAATAAGATGGATGAAAAAGTTGGTAAAGTTCTTATAAGTAAAGAACAAATAGAAAAGAGAATCAAAGAGCTTGCAAAGCAGATATCTCAAGATTATGAAGGAAAAGACCTCATATGTGTAATAATTTTAAGAGGAGCCTTCATGTTTGTGACTGATTTGGCTAAAGAAATCTCTATACCTGCAAAGTTCGACTTTATGGCTACAAGCAGTTATGGAGACAGTACTAAAAGCTCGGGAGTTGTTAGAATCTATAAAGATTTAGATATGAATATAGAGGGAAAGGATGTATTAATTATAGAAGATATAGTTGATACGGGGAGAACAATTAATTATTTAGTTAAGAATCTTAAAACTCGAAACCCTAAATCCTTAGAAGTTTGTACATTACTTAATAAACCTGCAAATAGAGTTGTTAATGTCAAAATAAAGTATGTGGGATTTGTAATACCACCAGAATTTGTTATAGGTTATGGTCTTGACTTTGCAGAGGATTATAGACACATAACAGAAGTAAGGGTATTTAAAGAAGATTGACATTAGAGAGATACGTGAAATAGGAGAAAATTCACCTA
Organism: Actinomycetes bacterium; assembly: GCA_030612085.1. Classification (GTDB taxonomy): domain Bacteria; phylum Actinomycetota; class Humimicrobiia; order JAHJRV01; family JAHJRV01; genus JAHJRV01. The sequence goes on along the minus strand of JAUWOM010000017.1, from coordinate 10,592 downwards.
ATAAAATCCCCCCATTATTTCAGAGAATAGAAAAAAAGAATAGATTATGGTAATATATTCTTAAAGATAGAGTTTGAATTAAAGAGCAGACTGGGTTTTACCCAGTTTTAAAATTATATTAGGAGATACAATTGAGAAAGTCATTTAGAAACATATTTTTTATATTATTACTAATAGCTAGTTTGATATTTTTACTCAAAAATCCTATTGAAGAGTTAACTAAACAAGATATTACTCATTATGACCTGAGTATGTTTGAATCAAAAGTGAAGTCAGGTGAGGTGCAGGAAGTATTGATTATGGATAAAAGCCAGACTATTAATGGGATCTTAAAGAATGGAACTAAATTTACACTAACTTTTCCATCAAATTATCAAATTACTGAGACTCTGATAGAAAATGATGTAAAGGTGGAGATTGATGCCGAAAATCCTTCACAATTGCTTGGCTGGATTCTTAATTTTCTCCCAATTGCATTAATGATAGGCATAATGTTGTTTTTTTTAAGTCAGATACAAGGAAGTGGAAACAAGGTTTTGGCATTTGGTAAAAGTAAGGCAAAATTAGTAACAAAAGACCAACCGCAGATTACATTTAAAGATGTAGGAGGTTTATATGAAACCATAGAGGAGTTAAAGGAAATTGCAGAATTTTTAGAAAATCCAGCAAAGTTTCATGCTTTAGGAGCAAAAATACCTAAGGGTGTACTTCTATATGGACCTCCTGGATCAGGCAAGACATTACTAGCAAGAGCTGTTGCTGGTGAAGCTAAGGTTCCCTTCTTCCAGATAAGTGGATCGGAGTTTGTTGAGTTATTTGTTGGTGTTGGTGCTTCAAGAGTTAGGGACTTATTTAATCAAGCAAAAGCTAATGAACCCTGCATAGTTTTTATTGATGAGATAGATGCAGTTGGTAGGCACAGAGGAGCAGGAATTGGTGGAGGTCATGATGAGAGAGAACAAACATTAAATCAACTTTTGGTAGAGATGGACGGATTTGATATACATGACTCAATAATAGTTATGGCTGCAACAAATAGACCCGATATTTTAGATACAGCACTTCTTAGAACAGGCAGGTTTGATAGACGGATTGTGGTAAACATTCCTGATATCAAGGAAAGGGAGGATATATTAAAGATACACATGAAGGGGAAACCAGTAGCTGATGATGTTAATGTTAGTGTTATAGCTAGACAGACTCCAGGATTCACTGGGGCAGATCTAGAAAATTTATTTAATGAAGCAGCACTTTTAACTGCAAGACATAACAAAAAGAAGATAACGATGGAGGAAATTCAGGAGTCGATAGAGAGAATAATAGCAGGACCAGAGAAAAAGAGTAGAATTATTAGTGATGAGGAAAAAAAGATAATAGCTTATCATGAAGCAGGTCACGCTCTTGTTGCTTATTATTTACCTCATGCTGACCCAATTCATAAGATATCTGTAATATCAAGAGGTATGTCTTTAGGATACACAATAACGCTACCTGAACAGGATAAGTATTTAATCTCCCGTTTGGAGTTGATAGATAAACTAACGCAGCTTCTTGGAGGAAGAGCATCGGAGGAAATTGTTATTGGTGATATAACAACTGGAGCACAAAATGATCTTGAAAAATCTACAAAGATAGCAAGACAAATGGTGTGTGAATTTGGAATGAGTGATAAAATCGGTCCACTAACACTTGGAGGTAAACAGGGTGCTATTTTCCTGGGTAGAGATTTTTCAGCTCATCCTGATTATAGTGAACAGGTTGCTTATGAGATAGATAAAGAAATTAGAAAATTGGTAGATGATGCTTATGATAAAGCAAAGGATATTTTAAGTACTCACAAAGATCAATTAGATTTAATTGCAACAAATCTTATAGAAAAAGAGACATTAAACAAAGAGCAAGTAGAAGAAATTTTAAAGGATAAAAAAGAAGAAGTAGAAAAGGTTGTTACTGAATTTAAAAAAGATACAAAAAAGGATACTATAAAAAGAGAAACTGTTAAAGAAAAGAAACCTCTAATAGCTCCTAAACCAGTCTTGGAAAGTAAATAGCTTGTTATTAACCACTCTATAACATCTTTTAAACCTTTCATTAATCTAAGGAGTATAAGAATGGGAAGAATTACAGTTATTGGTAGTTTAAACATGGATTTAGTTGCAACTTCAAAATATATGCCAAAGATTGGTGAAACAGTAATAGGATATGATTTCAAGCAATTTCCAGGTGGAAAAGGTGCAAATCAAGCAGTTGCTATGGCGAGGCTTGGTGGTAAAGTGAATATGATAGGAAAAGTTGGATTTGATAGCTTTGGAGATATACTTATAAATTCTCTGAAAAAAAATGGAGTAAATGTAGAAAATATAAAGAAAGAAAAAAATTGTTCTACAGGAGTGGCTTTAATAATTGTGGATGAGCAGGCAAATAATTCAATAGTAGTTATTTCAGGAGCGAATTATAAAATTACAAAAAAAGATATTGATGAAATATTGGATGTTATTAAAGATTCAAAAATAGTTGTAATTCAATTAGAAGTACCTTTAGAAGTAGTAAAACATTCACTCATTAAATCAAAAGAATTAGGAAAATATACGATACTTAATCCTGCCCCTGCACAGGAATTGGATGATGAGATTATAAAAAATATTGATTTGTTAATTCCCAATGAGACAGAAGTTGAAATATTAGGAGGAATTGAAATAAAAAGTGAAAAAGATATTGTATCTGCTTCCAAAAAGCTTATAAAAAGGGGAGTAAAAAAAATAATTGTTACTTTAGGAGAAAAAGGAAGTATATATATTACTGAAAAAGAAGTGAGAAAGTTTGATGCTTATAAGGCTAATGCTGTGGACACAACGGCAGCTGGAGATGCTTATATTGGTGCAATTGCTGTTGCATTAGCAAATGATGAAGATATAGATATAGCAATCGATATGGCTTCAAAAGTTGGAGCACTTACTGTTACAAAAGAAGGAACACAGAGCTCACTCCCTTATTTAGATGATGTCATAAATTTTAAGAAAGAAAATCTATAAAAAATTGAATTTAATCAGTTCTAAAAAGATAGAATTGTAGAAGAATTTTTAGAATTGAAGTTATTATAGAAATATTAAAAGAATTTAATAAAAATTAATTTCAATATTCTTGCATAGGTTTACCCTGTACCTTCTGAGCCAATCTTTTGAGAATTTTATCAGACTGCTTATACAACTTCTCAAGATTAATATTTAAAAGTTTTCCATTCCTTACTACTATTTTTCCATCAACAATAACTGTATCGATATTCTTTTCACTTAAAGAATAGAGAATATTTGCAAAGATATTATTCTCGGGATGCATATTGGGAGTATTAGGATTAATCAGTACAAGATCAGCAATACTTCCCTTCTCTATTACACCGTAATTTTTAATTCCAAGAACTTCACCGCCCCTTGTAAGAAGTGGAAGAATTTCATGAATTTTTGCAATCTCTGGGTCTTTCATAGAAGATTTTGCAAGAAGAGCAGCATCCCTTGCCACTTCAAATATATTCATAGTATTGTTAGAGCAAGGTCCATCAGTACCGAGACCACATGATATTCCGAATTCGAGTACTCTTGGAAGAAAATTATGTATATCACCAAATTTCATATATGTTTTTGCACAATGAGCAATTCCGCTCTTACTTTGCTTTATTAATTTTAGATCCTCATCTGTAGCATAATATGCATGTGCTAGAATAGTACCTTCTCTCAAAATTCCTGTATTTTTAAGAATTTCAACTGGGGTCATCTTTCTCTCTTTTAAACTTCTGATAACTTGGTTTTCCTCTTCAGAAACATGTATATGCATCTTTAGGTTAAGCTCCTGTGCTTTAGCTGCTACATTTTTAAGGAAACTATCAGGACATATGTATGGAGAGTGAGGTCCAAGTGAAACATGAAGACGGGAATTTTTATCTCTATAATCTTCTGTAAATTTTAAAGCTTTGTTAAACTCCTCTTCCCAATCATCTCCTACACCAAAAACAGCCCAGCTTAAATCAGCCCTTATTCCGATTTCCTCATAAGCTTGATATGCCTTATCCATATAAAAATAATGATCTGCAACAAAGGTAACTCCAGAGAGAAGCATTTCAGCAGAACCAATTAATGTACCTATATAAACATCCTCTGGAGTTAGATTCTTTTCATAGATCCATATATACTTATTAAACCAATCATTAATATTTACATCCTCTGCAGCTCCTCGCAATAAAGTCATAGCTGTATGAGCATGTGTATTAACCATACCAGGTATAAGGTAAAATCTACTTCCATCAATAACCTCACCGGGTCCTAAGAGATTCTTACCGATCTTTTTTATTCTATTTCCTTCTATTAAAATATCAGTATTTTTTCTTATTGAAAGGTCATAAAATGAAAGTATTGTTGTATTTTTAACAATCATCTCTGATCCAGCTTTTTAATAGTATTCTTTATTAATTTTTTGAAAGCAAGAGAATTAACCTCAAATGCGACATCCACATTTGGTTCTTTTCCTGTTATATTATAAACATCTACAACTGTTCGACCTCTTGTATATTTACCCTCTGTTTCAATAGTAACATTTAAGTACTTGGTTTTAATAATATCCGGCATTATTATATAGGAAACAGCCAGCGCATCATGAAGTGGAGCACCGCCTATGCCAAAAAAATCCTTATTAGCCTGAGCAAAAAATTTTAGAAGGGGTGCAATTACTCCAGATACTCCTCCCTGTAAATTATTCAACTCCTCAATATCCTTAAATGTTAAAATCGCTTTATTTGTTACATCAAGACCGACCATGGTTATTGGTATCCCGGATTCAAATACAATTTTTGCTGCTTCAGGATCAACATAAATATTAAATTCTGATGCTGGGGTTATATTTGAATCATAGACTGCCCCTCCCATAAGTATAATTCTATCGATATTATCTTTTATCGAGGGTTCCTTAAGTAAAGCAATTGCTATGTTGGTTAGTGGTCCGGTGGGAACAATGGTTACTTTTTCATCGGATTCCTTTACTGATTTTATAATAAAATCCACAGCATGAATATCAAGAGTTTTAACCCTTTCTAAGAGTTCGATATTTGGTTCTGGTAGATCTGCACCATCCAAGCCTGATACTCCATGAATCCTTGGAGCAACAGTAAGTTTTCTAAAAATTGGCTTATCAAATCCTCTGGCAACTGGTATATCAATTCTATTGATAAGAGTTAGAACTTTTAAAGTATTTATAAAGGTCTTATCACCTGTCTGATTACCTGCTACTGTTGTAATTCCCATTAAATCTATTTCATCGGAAGAACACGCAAGTATAATTGCTATCATGTCATCATGACCTGGGTCACAATCCAATATTATTTTTTTCAAACAGCCTCCTTGGCTTTTGTAGGTTTCCTTGCCTTTTTTCTACGTGCTTGAACTGAATAAACAGCCAATACAATTACTGTAACCAGGTAAGGGATAAGTGAGACAAATTCAGATGGAATTTGTAATGATGCAATATAAATAGCCAAAGCATTAACTGTGCCAAAAAGTAATGAAGCAAGAAATGTACCTATAGGGAGATATCCACCAAGAGTAGTAATAGCAATTGCAATAAATCCCCGACCTGCAGTCATATCCCGAGCAAACCAAGATACATAACCCATCGCAAGATAGAGCCCTCCAAAGGCACCAAAAAATCCAGAAAGTAACAGTGCATATAGTTTTATTCTGTTTACGTCAATGCCAACAGACTCAGCAGCATCCGGATTCTGCCCCACTGCTCTTATTCTTAATCCAAGGGGAGTTTTAAATATTATTATGTAGTAAAGTGCTACAGCTAAAAGTGCACCATAAGTAAGAATATTGTGACCACTTAAAATTTCTCCTAAAATTGGAATTGATTTAATAACAGGTATATGAATATCAGGAAATACCAAACTTCTAAGGGAACTTGTGGTTCCTTTATCATGAGCAAATATAAAGGTTAAAAAGATTGTAATTCCTGAGGCAAACATGTTTAAAGCGATTGCAGCTAGAATTATGTCTGCTTTTAGTTTCAGGTGAAAATAACCCAGCATAGCTGCCAGAATTATACCTGCAATCAATCCAGCAAGCAGAGCAATAACTAAACTTCCTGTATATGCACTTACCACAACTCCTGTAAAAGCAGATACAAGCATAATTCCTTCAAGAGCTATATTAATAGAACCTGCCATCTCAGATATTGCTACTCCAAGAGCAGCAAAGAGAAGAGGTGTCATAACTCTGAGTACAGCAAAACCAAATTCCGGTGATAGAATGCTCCTAAGAAGTGGGCTCATAAGCAACCTCCTTTTTTGCAGCTTCACGAACTGTAATTCTATATTTCCATTGACTTAAGAAAGCCTCTGCTGTTATAAGAAGGATAATAATTGATTGAATAACTACAATAATTTCTGATGGTATATCCGTCAGGAGATTCAAAACCTGACCCCCGATACTGAGATAGGAAAGAAATAGTGAAGCAACTATTATTAATAGTGGATGATTTCTTCCAATAATAGCTACAACTATTCCATCCCAGCCATAACCAGGACTTAACTGCCAGTTGAATCTTCTGTGTATGCCCATAACCTCTGTCATTCCACCTAAACCTGCTATAAAACCAGAGATAACCTGGGATAGAATAATAATCTTAAATACATTTATCCCTCCGAATTTTGCGAATCTCAGATTAAATCCTGTGGTACGAATCTCATATCCTAATGTAGTATGGTAAAGGAAGTAGTAGACAAGAAATGCAAAAGTTAATGAGAGAATAATCCCCCAGTGTATTCGGGTTCCACCAATAAACTGATTAAGCCAGGCAGTTTCAGGTAGTTTATAAGAAACAAGATAACCAGCACCCTTATCTCTGAAGTGATAGTTTATCAAGTATAACCCCAGAAAATATGCAACATAGTTCAACATGAGAGAAGATATAAGTTCACTTGCTTCCCATTTTGCCTTTAAAATACCTGGAATAAATGACCAGCATGCTCCAACAATACCTGCAACAAGTAGTGTGAGAGGAATGTGAATAAAGATTGGCAGATGTGTGGAAACAGCGAATGCAGTACCAACTGTCGCACCTATAAAAAGCGCACCTTCAGCACCAATATTGAATTGTTCTGCCTGGAATGCAACTGCAATTGCCAGACCACAGAAGATTACAGGAGAAGCAGATTCAATTATATTTGCAACTCTGCTTTTTGAAAGAAAAGGTCCGAGCAAAAAAGTACGCAAAGTGAGTCCAGGAGTTTCACTCATTACATATATTATAAAAACACTAATTGTAATCCCTATTGCTACAGCGATTATAGTTCTTATAAGATTGAAATATTTAAGAATGAATTTATCCAACTGCAGCCTCCTGTTTTTTTACTCCAAGCATATATGGTCCAAGGTACTTTCCTGAAATTTTTGGCACATCAGTAAATTCAGCTACAATTTCACCATTGTAAATAACAATAATCCTGGTTGATAGCTTTAATATTTCATCAAGATCAGCAGAAATAAGGAAAATCGCTTTTCCTGCATCTCGTGTATTTTTTAACAAGTTATGAACATGTTCTTCTGAACCAACATCTATCCCTCGAGTGGGTTGAGCAGCAATTAAAATCTCATGTTCAGATGAGAGTTCTCTGGCTACAACTACCTTTTGAATATTTCCCCCTGAGAGTGAAGAAACAGTTGTTTTTGAAGACAGAGTTAGAATCTTAAACTGTTCAATGAGTTTTCTACTATGATTTGTAATATATTTCCATATGAGTCTAAATATCTTTGAAAAGGGAGATTTATAATATCTATCAACAATGAAATTTTCTTCTAAGCTTGTTTTGTCAGCTACACCATAACCCATTCTATCTTCAGGAATATGAGCTATCCCCATTTCACGTATTACTCTTGGTGATAATCCTTTAATACTTTCCCCCTTTATATAAATATTACCTTCTGAAGCTTTAAGAAGTCCTGTTATTATTTTTATAAGTTCAGACTGTCCATTTCCTTCAACGCCAGCTAATCCAAGAATTTCACTCTCTCTGATATCAAATGATACGTTATTCAGAAGTTTAACATTCTCATCATTTATATAAGAGATGTTTTGGACAGAGAGAAGAGGTTTGCCCATTTTTTCAGGTGGAGAAATTCTTTCAAAGCTAATATCTCTTCCAACCATGAGGTAAGCAATATCATGCTCGGTGAGTTCACTTGCTTCTTTTGTAGTAACAATCTTAGCATCACTCATTACAGTTATTCGGTCTGCAATTTGCTTTACCTCTTTTAGTTTATGTGAAATGAAAATAATGGTTTTTCCATGATTTTTTAAATCCTTTAGTGTGTTAAACAAAACATCAATTTCCTGAGGGGTAAGAAAAGTTGTAGGCTCATCAAGTATTAAGAGTTCAGCATTTCGAAACAGTGCCTTTAATATCTCTACTCTTTGTCTGATGCCAATTGGTAGGTCTTTTATTTTTTTATCTATTGGGATATCAAAACCATAATCCTGTGATACCTTTTTGGTAACCTCAAAAGCTTTATCTATGTTAAGAAAAATCTTTCCTCTTAAAGGTTCTATTCCGAGTACCATATTTTCTGCCGTTGTTAAATCTGGTGCCAGCATCAGATGTTGATGAACCATTCCTATACCTATTTCTATTGCATCATGAGGACTTTTTAAATTAATTTTTTCGCCTTTATAAAAGACTTCACCTTCCTGAGGCTGGGTAATACCAAAGATGACTTTCATAAGTGTAGTTTTTCCTGCTCCATTTTCACCAACAATTGCATGAATTGTATTTTTTTCAATGTCTACACTTACATCCTTATTTGCAATAACACCATTGGGGTAGATTTTTAAAATGCCTTTTACTTCAAGAATTTTTTCCATAGTCTAAAAAATAAAAAGTTTGAGGGACTCTGATTAGAGTCCCTCAGGTATGAATTTACCCACCAAAAACCGTATCTACTACAATTTCTCCACTTAAAATCTTATCTTCAAGTTCTTTTATCTTAGTCCTGAACTCTTCGGAAATAAGATCTTTATAATTCTCATTATCCGCAACACCAACTCCACCTTCGTTTACTCCTAATTGCTCTGCTTTACCATACGGTAGTGTGCCTTCAAGGTGAAGTTTTATTGCTCTGAATATAGAGTTATCAACATATTTCATCATCGAGGTTACGATATATGACGCTTTTTCTGGATTACTATCTTCAAAAAGCAAGTATTGGTCTGAATCAACACCTATTGCATAACGTTTTTTATCATTTGCAGCATCAAGAAGACCCAATCCAGTTTCACCAGCTACATTAAATGCAATATCTGCTCCCTGTTCATATTGTGCAAGCACTAACTCTTTCCCAAGAGCAGCATCACTAAATGAGTTAGCATAGGAAACAAGTACTTTGACATCTGGATCTATGTATTTGGCTCCCTGCTCATATCCCACCTTAAAGTCATTTATTACATCGATATCCATTCCTCCAAGAAAGCCTATAATTTTTTCTGGATTTGCAAGAGGCATATCTGAAGATGTTACCATTGCTGCGAGAGCCCCTACTAAGAAGGACCCCTCATTTTGGCTATAAAGGATTGAATATACATTGTCAAGATTAGGCTTGGTATAATCTACTGAAGTATCATATGTAAAAAATTTCTTCTCCGGATGTTCTGGAGCAATTTTCTCCAGAATTTCCTGTAACTGCCAGGTCCCAGCAATAATTATATCCCAGTCTCCTTCTGCAAGTTGCACAATATCTGGTTCCCAACTTGCTGGATCATAACCACCCTCAATAGTTTTTCCTTCAATTCCTAAATCTTTTATCGCTTGCTCAACTCCTCTATGCGCAGAATCGAAGAATGATTTATCACCAAGGGTTCCATTCACATAGAGAACCACTTTAACTTTCTCTTCCTCTGGTTTTGCCTCTTCTGTTGGTTGGCATGACGTAAAGCTAATTCCTGTAAAAGCAATCAGGATAATTAGCATAAGCAACCATGCTTTTTTCATATTTTTCCTCCTTTTTAATTTATATTTGTATTAGTGTATTATTTTATATGAGTACTTTTCAGTTTTTCAAGTTTTAAGTTTTTGTTCGTTTCCCTTAATTAATAATATTATATCATTTCCATAAAAATTAGTATAATTTAGCTCGATTTGTATATCCCTAGCCTTTCTAACTTAAGAATTATTTAAACAAACAATGAATGATAATTAAGACATTTATTTTTTGAAACTGGAGTTTAGTATTTGGATGAAGTCCAATAGCACTTTCAAATTTAAAAATACTTCATAAAGAATTAAAATTATCTAAGTAACTTAATTATCATAATAAAAATTAGTTCAGAATTATAAATATATTTTATATAAAAAATTAAATATATTTTAAAAACATATTTTTATTTAAAATCTAAAAATTAATTGATTTATTTGTTTATTTTTAAATAGAATTAAAATAATTCTATAATTTTTAAATCAGTATTATTAAAAAATAAAAAATATTTAGAAATTAATACATATGTAGGATAAAGCTTTAACCTTGCTTAATAATGCAACTCCAAAAAGGGTTACCATACAT
>JAUWOM010000021.1 GCA_030612085.1 Actinomycetes bacterium | reverse complement strand
ATCTGATCTTTATAAAGTTTATAATTTTTAGTTATCATATCTGATAAGGGAAAGGATAGACAAATATTTAAAACAATTGATATTATTCCATTAGCTTGCCTTCTTAATACATGTGGATCTTGAGAGCTAGTAGGAATATGTCCTATTAATAACATTCCTACTATATTATCCAATTTATCTACAACTGAAACAATAGAGCCAACTTTTGATTTTGGTAAATCGCCATCAGCTTGTATTGGAAGGTAATGTTCATAGATAGCCTCAGATACAATTTTTTCTTCCCCACCTAATTTTGAGGATTCATACAAAGTGATTATATAAGAAGAGTCCGTATAAATCTTTCCAACAACACCCTGTAGTTCTGGAAATTCACCAACCATTTTAGTCGTAAGGTCATTTTTACATAACTTTACTGTTTGCTTTAAATTATCTATTAAATCTTGCATATCGTTTATATCAGCAAGATATATCCCTAATTCTTCTAATCTTTTTATTTTGTTATATAGAGAGCCTAATTTATCATGAAAAACTATACCTTTCAAAAGCTCTGTTCTATCACTGAAATTAATTGAAATATCTTTATGAAATGAATATGAAGCATCCTCTAATCTTGCTTCCAAAACTCTTTGATGTCCTTCTTTTATTAACTCCTCACTTTCCTTTAGCCCATTATGAACAACGATGAACTGGTTAATTAGATTTCCCTCTATGTCCTCAACAGGAAAGTATCTTTGATGGGATTGCATTGCCATTACTAAAATCTCTTTTGGTAACTTCAAAAATTTCTCCGGGTAGTCTCCTATTATTATTTGTGGAAATTCAACTAAGTTAACTACCTCATCAAGCACTTTTGGAGTGATTTTAACTTTTATCTTCTTATCTTTTATTTTTTCTATAATTTTATCTTCTACTTTATTATCTTCTATTTTCTCAATCTCACTCAGTATTATGTTTCTTCTTAAATTTTGATCAGCAATTACTAATTTTTCCTTCAACTTAGCAAAATATTCTGAACAATTATTTATTAAAATGCGTTCTTTGCCATACAATCTATGACCATATGTAAATTTATTAGATTTAATGCCATTAATTGAAAAATCAACTAATTCATCTCCAAAGAGTGAAAGAGTCCATCTGATTGGTCTTGAAAATCTTAAATCAGGATGATCCCAGAACATAGATTTTTCAAATTCTAATGAAGCAATAAGTTCCTTTAATATTTGAGATAATATATTTATTGTTTCTTTACCATGTTCAACTTTTTCAGCAAAAACTACATCCCCCTTCTTCCCTTTTTCCACTCCTAATTTGTTTAAATCAACTCCCATAGCTTTAGCAAAACCAATTGCTACTTTGGTTGGTTTGTCATCTTTGTCATATGCATCTTTCTTAAAAGGACCTAAAACTTTTGTAACAAGAGGGGATTGAGTTTCCTCAACACTGTTTATATAAAGAATAATTCTTCTTGGTGAACCAAAACTATTTATCTTTTCATAATTCACTCTGTAGTTCTTAAAAGTTTTTTCAGCATTTTTTTTAAGTTGCTCAATTCCTGAATAAATAGCTGATGACGGTAGTTCTTCTGTTCCAATTTCTAATAATAAATCTCTAACCAATATTTTCACCTTTTAAAAGAGGAAGTCCTAATTCTTCTCTATGAGTTAGATATTCTTTTGCAACTAACCTTGCTAAGTCTCTCACTCTTTTGATGTAATTCGTTCTTTCAGTAACTGATATTGCTCCTCTTGAATCTAACATATTGAAAGCATGAGAGCATTTTAAAACTAATTCATGAGCAGGAAATATTAGCTTTTTCTCCAAGGCTTTTTTACATTCTAATTCCCACATATCAAACTGTTTTTTTAACATTTTAATATCTGCTAAATCAAAATTATAAATTGACCATTGACTCTCTGCTTCTTTATAAATCTCTCCATATGTAATCTTATCATTCCATTTTAGTTCAAAAACATTGTTTTTCCTTTGAATATACATAGCCAATCTTTCCAAACCATAAGTAAGCTCAGCAGTAATAGGAAAAAGTTCAATACTTCCCATTTGTTGAAAATAGGTGAATTGGGTTATCTCCATTCCATCTATCCAAACTTCCCATCCCAGTCCTGATGCACCTAATGTGGGTGATTCCCAATCATCCTCAACAAATCTTATGTCATGTTCCCTTAAATTAATCCCTAATGATTCCAGGCTTTTCAAATAAATATCCTGTACATCTGGTGGAGAAGGCTTTAATACAACTTGATATTGATAGAAATACTGCATTCTAAAAGGATTTTCTGCATATCTCCCATCTGTTGGTCTTCTGGATGGAGATATATAAGCAGCTTTCCAGGGTTCTGGACCTAAACATCTCAAGAAAGAAGCCCAATGGAAGGTGCCTGCCCCCTTTTCCAAATCTTGTGGTTGTAAAATCAAACATCCATAATCAGCCCAATATTGTTGAAGGCTTAAAATCATGTCCTGAAAATTCAAAAAACCTCCTTAAAACTACTTATTTAAAATATATAAAGAAAATTATAATTTAATTGAGAATAAATATACAAGAAAAACTATTTTTTGTCATTCCTTCGCTTTGCTCTGAGATTGCTTCGTCATCCGCATAATGCGGATTCCTCGCAATGACACAGTATTAAAATATATTTTTGTCATTGCGAGCCACCGAAGGTGGCGTGGCAATCTCAATTATTAAATTTGCTCTATTTCTCTTAAAAATTGAATGGTTTTTAACTTGCTCTCTAAATAATAGTAAATATAATTTTCCAAAACTTCTTGACATTCTTTTTGTGCTAAGTCACTGTAAGTGTTTTCATTCCAATTTTTAATATCCTTTTCAGATAAATCTCTTAGCATTTCGATTGTCTCGTTCTCTAAAATAGTTGGTGTTTCCTCTTTAATTGAACAATCACTACACAATAAACCCCCATGTTTAAAACTAAATGCATTTTTTGTTAGTTTTTCTATTTTTTTACCACACAGGGAGCATTTATCTAAAATAGGTTTATATCCCGATAAAATGATATATTTTAATTGAAATGTTATTAACCATTGTCTTAAGAGAGAATCGTCTATTTTTTGCAATTCTCTAAGACTAAATAAGAAGAATGGAAAGATATTTGTAGGGTCTGATTCTGCTCCACTTCTTAATATAAGATCAGCAATTACATATACATATGCAAGTTTTTTTAGACTCTCTCTAATATCAGAGAATGATTCTAAAATCTCAATTTGTGTAATTATGTCTAAATTTCTACCTTTATATAGAACAAGTTCACAGTATGAAAATGGTTCTAAGCGAGCTCCAAATTTACTTTTTGTTTTCCTTGCACCTTTAGCTATTGCAGATATTCTTCCGAAATGGGGTGAATAAGCCCTTATAATTTTATCCGCTTCTTTAAATTTCATATATGAAAGTATAATTGCTTTAGTTTTATAAGTTGGCATTTTTTAAAAATAAATTCAGAATTAATATTTATATTTATTTATTCAGGACCAGACATTATTGACATAAGCTTTATGGTATATTTCTAAAGACATTTTACCCTCCCCCTACTCCCTCCCATAAAGGGAGGGGAATCATAAGAGAAGTTCTCCTCCCCCTCCCACAAGGGGGGAGGATAATTTAAGAAGTATAACCGAATCTGTCTATGGAGGATTCATCCTTCCTCCAATCTTTTTTAACCTTTACCCATAATCTCATAAAAATTTTTTCACATAAAAATAGTTCAATTTCTTTCCTGGCTAAGCTACCAATTTTCTTTAGCATACTACCATTTTTGCCAATAACTATGCCCTTTTGCGAGTCCCTCTCAACATAAAGTGTAGCTTCTATTTCAATTATATCTTTATTCTTTCTCTTTTCCATCTTCTCTACTTCTACTGCAATACTGTGTGGAACCTCCTCTCTCAAATTTTCCAAAGCTTTTTCCCTAATTATTTCAGACACCCAGATTTTGGGGTGTTGATCTGTGAACATATCTTCAGGGAAATAGGGAGATCCATATGGGATAAAACGAGATAATGATTCTAACAGGATATCCAAATTTATATTATATTTTGCAGATATTGGTATTATCTCTTCAAATTGTCCCAACTTCTCTGTTTCAGATATTTTCTTCCCAATTTCGTCTTCATCAATTAAATCTATTTTGTTTAATACCAAAATTTTTGGTTTATCAATTGAATTTAGTTTTTCAGCAACAAACTTATCTCCTTTTCCAATTACACCACTTGCTTCAATCATAAATAAAATTACATCCATCTCTTCTAAAAAACCTAATGCAGTAGCATTTAATCTCTCTCCAAGTTTGTCATGAGGTTTATGAATTCCAGGGGTATCCACAAATATCATTTGATAATTTTCTCTATTTATAACACATCTTATCTTTCTACGTGTAGTTTGCGGTTTTGGAGATATTATTGCAACTTTTTGTTTTACTAAGTTATTAACTAATGTTGATTTTCCAACATTGGTTCTTCCCAAAATTCCTACAAACCCAGACTTAAATTTTTTTTCCATTAATTCAATTATCCTATTCTAATAAGAATTCTAACAATTCTCATGATTTAATTTTTATAATAATTTTAATTTATTTATTCTTTGAAAATTTATATTATTTTGTCATTGCGAGCGATGTCCTTCGCTTTCGCTCAGGATAAACTCCGCAATCTCACTCAGAGCCTGCCTTTGAACGAAGTGACGGGATAAACTGCGCAATCTCATTTAGTATAAACTCATCAAGTTATTTATTTGAGATTGCCACGTCGCTAATGCTCCTCGCAATGACAGAGTCTATAGTTACTAAAGTTTAAATGGTTTTGGAAAGAGTTCTTTTAAGTTAATTGTTATTATTTTTCCCACTGTATTTAACAATATTAATTCTAAATCCGGATTAAATTCACTCATAATCTGCATGCAAGCACCACAAGGAGTTAACAAGCTTTCATTTTGCTTTTCTACAAAACTTCCTACTATTGCCATTTTTGTGAACTCTTTTTCACCATTTGAAACTGCATTTGAAATTGCTACTCTTTCTGCACAAATAGTTAAACCATATGATGAATTTTCTATATTACAGCCTTGATATACATTTCCAGTTTTAGTTAATAAAGCAGCACCAACTTTAAAATTTGAGTATGGTGCATATGCATTTTCTCTGGTTTTTTTTGCAATTTCAATAAGTTTTTTATTATTCAATTTATCCCCCAAATTTATTAATCTTCTTCTTGTAAATTTATTTCCAAACACAGTTTTTCAATTAATTCTGATTGATTTTTTTCCATTTTCTTAGCTTTCTCTAAACTGCTGTCATCATACCCTAAAAGATGTAGTAGGCCATGCGAAATCAGAATCGCAATCTCTTTTTCAAAACTATGTTTAAGCTCTTTAGCCTGATTAAAGGCTACTTTGGGACAAATTAATAATTCCCCAAAAATTGGTTGTTGTTGATTCTCAGAAGTATTAGTTTTTATGGAATCGATATGTGAATTGATATAAGAAAAAGATAAAACATCAGTAGGTTCTTTCTCTCCTCTGAATTTCTCATTCAATATTTTCATTGTGCTTTCATCAATGAAAGCCACATCTATCATTTTTCCTTCGAGTGTGCTTAAATGTGAAAATAAAATATCTGCAATATTTTGAATCTTTCTTAAATCTATTCTTACCTCATCCTGATGATTTGCTATTTCAATTCCCATTACTAGTTATCTTTCCTATTATTTTCTTTATTGTTTGGTTGTCTATTTTCTTTATTGTTTAGTTTTTTATTTTCTTTACTACTTTCTTTGAAATTCCTCGTTTTCTTAGATTTCTTTTTTTTATCGTTTGATTCTTTATCTGGGTATTCAATTCGGGAATGAAATATTCCTTGAACAAGAGTTTTATAAAATGAATCTGATATTGTTTGAATCTCTTTTAAGGTTAAATCTGATTCATCCAATTGATGATCTTCCAACTTATCTTCAATAAAATCATCTATCATTCTTTTTAAACCAGTTGTAGTTGGATTAGTCATTGCTTTTCCCCCCGCCTGCACAATATCAGCTAACATCAGTATGGCAGCTTCCTTTGACTTCGGTTTTTCACCAAGATAACGAAAAACCTGTTCTGTGGTTTTTTCTTCTTCATAGGCTTCTTCCAATTTCTTTTGTTTATTATAGAAATAGGATATTACGCTATTGCCATGATGCTGAGCTATGCAATCAATTATCTCTTTAGGAAGTCTAGCTCTTTTAGCCATTGATACTCCGTCTTTAACATGATTTGCAATTATCAACTTTGAAAGACTTGGTTTAATATATTCATGTATACTCTCTTTATCACTAAGATTTTCAATAAAACTCAAAGGTCTCTTTAATTTTCCTATGTCATGATAGTATGAAGCTACTCTTGCCAAAAGAGTATCAGCTCCTATTGCTTCAGCAGCAGATTCAGCCAAATTTGCAACAAGTAGGCTATGATTGTATGTACCCGGAGCATTTTTTATCAATCGTTTCAGTAGATGTTGATCGGGATTAGAAAGTTCAAGCAACCTCATAGAAGTAGTAATATTAAATAAATTCTCAAGAAAAGGAATAGCACCAAGAGTTATAATTGTACAAATCAAACCATTTGCAAACCCTATTAAGGAATAAAAAAATGCAAGTTTTATATTGGCATTTGGAATATTTATTGTAAAAACGAGTAAACCAATTATCAGTGCTAAAAGAACTCCAGCTTTTATAATCTTCTGTCTTTCTGAAACTTTAGAAATTAAATAAACTGCAAAAACTCCACTTATAAGTGCAACCAAAAAAAAGTTAAAAAATCCAGCAGTTAATATCCCGTTAAAAACTGTCAAAATAAAAGTGGTTATAATTCCTAAATGTGCATCAAAAAGAATTGTTACTATCATAGAGGCTGCAGCTATCGGTATAATATATCCCCACCATAATGATGGTCCCAATATCAGCTTAGATACAAATTCAGAAAAGATGCGTATTGTTATAGTAAAAGATAAAATAATAATGGATAATAGAATAACATTCTTTATTCTTAAATAGTTACTTGGATGAAATTTATATAGATAAATTGCAAATGATAATACTGATAAAAGTACTAAAGAAGATGTACTAAGAATCTGTTTCCAGGTTAAGCTCTTACCAGTAAGGCCTATATAATCAAGGATGAGGAGGGCATTCCGTGTTATGGGATATCCCTCTTCGACTATTGCTTCATTTGCCTTTACCGGTATTTTTGTGAGAGGTACTTTACTGGCTTCTTCTTCTCTTTGTCTTTGAGTCTTTGCTTCTTCATAAACTGCTGTTGGACGAAGAAATCTTTCTACAATTTTTGCTACTATAACCTTCTCATCTTCTGATAAATCGACATCAACCATATATTTTTTATCAATATCTTTTACATACTCTGATAACTGTCGAGGTTTTATTTTTTCCTTCATTATTTCTTTAGTTACTTTCTTGCTCTCATTTAAAATATTTTTTATTTGTTCCTCATCAAAAGTAAGCAAGTAAGCAGTAGACTCATTTGAAAAACCCTTATTATAATTTGTATTAAAATGATTTAGTTTTTCTTCAGGAGAAAGATCTTTACGATTAGATGTTACTAATAAATTTATAAATAGATTTTCAACATCATCAATACTCTTAGTTAAAGCTTCAATATTATAGGAATATACAGGTTCAACATCTGCATAAGCCTCCTTTTTTGCTTTTTCCCAACTCTCCTCGTCTGGAACTTCAAGCTTATATGGAGTTATGTAAGTGAAAGGGCTCATTTCGCCCTCTTTTAAATTATAAGTTGGACCAACATTTGCCGTTAGAATTATGATTATTAAAAATGTTAGAAGGGCAAATATATACCCACTTTTAAAAGATGGGCTTGTTAGTTTTTTAAATATTTTTGATATATCTTTATATTTTATATTTTTAACTTTCCTATTCAAGAATTTCTCACACTTTCTTTTATTCTTCTTAAATATACTATTACTATTTAAAAATGAGATTTATTACTACTATTTTATTATATTTACAAATAATTTTATTACTTATTTAAAGAGAATTATCTTCTTTTTTATTCTCATAAGTATCATAAGCTTTCACAATTTCCTGTACAATTTTGTGCCTTACTATATCCCTATCAGAAAAATATATAAATTTTATATTTTTTATTTCTGAAAGTATTTTCTGTACCACAAACAGACCTGATTGAGATTTAGATGGTAAATCTATCTGAGTAATATCACCAGTTACTACAGCCTTTGAACCAAATCCCAATCTTGTTAAAAACATTTTCATCTGCTCAGGAGATGTATTTTGTGCTTCATCTAAAACTATAAATGAATCATTAATAGTTCTTCCCCTCATATAAGCTAATGGAGCTACTTCAATTATTCCATTTTGCATAAGTGAATAGAATTTCTCAGCTTCCATCATATCATGAAGAGCATCATATAGTGGTCTTTGATAAGGATCAACTTTAGCATAAATATCACCTGGTAGAAATCCGAGTTTTTCTCCAGCTTCAACAACTGGTCGCACAAGTATAATTCTTCCTACAGTTTTATTCATTAGTGCATTTATGGCCATAGCCATTGCAAGATATGTCTTACCTGTTCCTGCTGGTCCAATTGCAAAGACTACAGTATTTTTTTTAATAGCATCTACATATTTTTTCTGCCCAGATGTTTTTGGTCTTACAACCTTTCCTCTTCCTACAACAATTGTATCACTTACAAATTTGTGAGGTAGAATTTCTTCCCCTACTTTAATGGATTCTATGGTATAATTTACACTCTCAGGTGTTAGATTTTGATTATCATTTATTTGTAAAATCAACTCTTTTATTAAATCAGAAGCAAGATTTACATTTTTCTTCTTTCCACTTATAGTTATTTCATTTCCTAAAGAAAATAATTCAACTTCAAAATTATTTTCTATCATATCCAAGTAAATATCACTCTTACCCCAAAGGTCAACTATAGATTTACCTTCTTTAAATTCTACTTTTCCCTCTTTTTTAAACTTTATCAAGATAAGTTCTCACCCCTTATTATTTATCAAATACAATAATAGCACGTAGAAACTAATTTTTAACAGGTATAAAACTATATAAAAATGAATCTCATTTTAAATAATCTAAATAAACTACTTTTATTTAGATTGCCACGCCACCTTCGGTGGCTCGCAATGACAATCATGAGCTACTCGCAATGACAAGATATTATTAATTATATGTTAAATTATTTTTGTTTAGTCTGTGACACCTCCAACGACTAAAGCTGTTGGGTTTCTTTCTAATCTTCCTCTAAATTCGATAGTGCTTTAAAAACTAAATCTTTAATGACTTTTCCATCAGCTCTACCAGTCACTTGAGGCATAATTTTACCCATCACTTTACCAAGATCTCTTACATTTTTTGCTTCAACTTCATCAATAATTGAATTAATCATAGTTTTTAACTCATCTGGAGTAAGCTGTTTTGGAAGATAGCTTTCCAGAATTTCCTTTTCCTTCATTTCCTTCTTGACTAATTCTTCCCTACCACCCTTTTTAAATTCAGTTATTGATTCTTTTCTCATCCTTATCTCTCTATTTAATACTTTAAAAAATTGCTGTTCATTTATTTCTTCCTGTAATTTTTTTTCCTCGTTTATAATACTGGCTATTAAAAGTCTAAGAGTTGAAACCTTTAATTTTTCACCCTCTTTTAATGCTTTTTTCATATCTTTTCTTATTAATTCCTGGTACATATTATTGCCTTATTCCTTCCATTTTTAAATCTTTAACTTTTTGTAATAATACATCAACTATTTCACCCTTTTTTGAAGTTCTATCTTCAAAAAATACTTTGATATAATTTTCAGAAGTCCCTATTTTCTGATAATCATTTTTACCATTATTTTCTATCAAAACTTTTACCTTTTCTCCGATATTACTTTTTAGATAGTTAATTCGAAGTTTATCAGCGAGTTTTAATGCCTTCTCACTTCTCATATTAATTAAATGTGAAGAGACTTTATCTTTCATTTTTTCTGCTATTGTACCAGGTCTTTCAGAGTATTTAAATACATGTACCTTACTAAAATATAGCTTTTTAAGAATCTTTAAATTTGCTTGGAAATCCCTTTCCTGCTCACCTGGAAAACCTACTATTAAATCAGTGGTTATAGCAATTTTTGGTATTTTAAACCTTATTTTATTTATCTTTTCCTGAAATTGCTTTATATTATACCCTCTTCTCATTATTTTTAGTATTCTGTCACTCCCACTCTGTAATGGAATATGTAAATGAGGACATACTCTATTGTTTTCAGATAATAAATCAATCAATGAGGATGAAATGTTGTTGACATCTATAGAACTCAGTCTCACCCGAAAAATATTAGTTTTTTTTAATATCTCCTTAATCAAACTTGTTAAATCCGTTCCATTTTCTAATTCTTTGCCATAAATACCGATGTTTATTCCAGTTAAAACTACCTCTTTGACTCCTTCTGAAACTAAATACTTTATCTCATTTATTATCTCTTTTTTATTTCTACTTATAGGTTTTCCCCTTACATATGGAACTATACAATATGAACAAAAATTATCACAACCATCTTCTATTTTTACTAAAGCCCTGGTATGGGAGGAATAATTTAAAAATTCTGGCTTTGTTCTACCTAATTCTATATTACTTAACCTTGTTCTGTTTATAGTAAAATTTGAACTTTTTGATATTCGTAAAATATCCTCCAAAATATCTGGAAGATCTGGTTTTTTTTCATTAGGAAACACACCAAAAATCCCATTTATATCTTTCAGTTCTTCTTTGTCTCTATTTACATAACAACCCATTGCAATTACCTTACTATCTGGATTTTTTGAAATAAGTTTCCTTAACATCTGTCTTGATTTCTTATCAGCTTGTTTTGTAACTGTACATGTATTTACTAAACAAATATCTGGGTTATCTTTTTCTGATACCTTGTCCCACCCTCTTAGGATGAGTTCTTTTGCCAATCTATCTGATTCATATTGATTTGTTTTACATCCTAATGTTTTTATATAAAATCTCAAATAATTCTTCCTTTAAAAGATTAACACTTTTAGTATTTTATTCTTTGAAAATTTAATGTTATTTGTCATTGTAAGTAAAATTATTACTCAGTTGTTATTGCGAGCATCTCCTGGTTGTCATTGCGAGCGATAGCGAAGCAATCCCGATAGGAATAAACTATACAATCTCCTATTAGAGCAAATTTAATAGTATGTCTTATATGAGATTGCCACGTCGCTATCGCTCCTCGCAATGACAATGTTTATATTTACATTAAAGAATGACAAATACTTTTATTACATTACATTACTTTTTCAAAGAGTAAACTGTTAACCTATCTTGTTAATAGTACATATAAATGGTAGCATAAATTAACTTATAAATATCATTATTTTTTGCAATTATAATTGGCATTTCGTTAGAAATGATGAAGAATTTATTTGAAGGCTTTTTTTAGTTTGGTTATGAAATTTGATGTTCCATTTCCGACTTTTAATCCTTTTGCTTTTGCTATTTCTTGAATAAGTTTTATCTCCTTTTTAGTCATCTTCTTTGGGGTTTCAACCACAATCTCTATTATATGATCCCCTCTCATATTTCTACCTAAATGCTGGATTCCTTTACTTTTTAATTTGATTCTCTCTCCGCTTTGAATACCTGGAACTATCTCTATCTCATCCTTACCATCAAGGGTTTCAACCATAACTTTAGACCCCAATGCAGCTTCATAAAAAGTGATTTTCTTCTTAGAGAATATATTATAACCATCACGAACAAATTGTTTATGAGGTGTTACTTCAATCTGAACATATAAATCTCCATAAGCTCCACCTCTAATTCCAGCATTACCTTTTCCAGATATTTTCAATCTTGTTCCAGTGGATACTCCAGCAGGAATATTCATTGCAAATTTACTCTTTTTATAAACTCTTCCCTCTCCATTACATTGACTACACGGTTTTGCTATAACCTTACCCCTCCCCCTACATTTAGAGCATATTGTAGATGAAATCATAGTACCCAAGATAGTTTGACGAGTGGTTCTTATTTCACCTACACCATTGCACATAGGACAATTTTTTAGCTCCTCATCTTCCGAACCAGAACCACCACAATTATCACAAGCTTCATATCTATCATATTCCAAATCTTTTTTTACCCCAAATGCAGCTTGCTTAAAGGAAATCTTAATTCTCTCTAAAATGTTATCACCCATAATAGACCATGTTTCAGGTCTTGTTCTAACTCTTGTTCCAAAAGAGGGTTCCCCGAAAAAATCAAATATACTTTTCAGGAAAAAATCACCAAAACCAAATTCTCTAAATATTGATGAAACAGAAGAGTAGTCAGGTCTATAAGAATCTCCAAA
>JAUWOM010000071.1 GCA_030612085.1 Actinomycetes bacterium | reverse complement strand
CTTAAATTATCAAGAGCTTCATCCAAAAATTTCATGTGGTGAGTCATTTATAACACCTCCTATTTAAACCTTATTTTTATCTTAAAATAATATTTTATGGAAATAATAATATTTTTGCTGCTTTTCTCTCCTTAGACATCATTAATTCGAAGCCTTTTCTAAACTCCTCCAAAGGAAATTTATGTGTAATAACAGGAGATATATCAATCCGCTTTGATTCAAGTAGTCCAGCAACTCTATACCAGGTATCAAACATCTTCCTCCCGGATATTCCAACAATATTTGCTCCCTTAAAAATAATACCATTTGCAAGATCTATTTCAACTTTTCCCGAAGGAATACCAAACGCTGTAAATCTCCCTCCTTTTTTTAAAACTGTAAGACCTTGATTTATAGCATCCTGGCTACCTGTCATTTCAAGAACTACATCTACTCCTTCCCCACCTGTAATTTCAGTTATTAATTTCATAATATCGTCATCTGGATATTTTAATATATGATCAGCTCCCATCTTTTTTGCTATCTCCATCCTGAATTCGTGCTTTCCTATAGATATTATCTCTGATGCCCCTGAAACTCTTGCGACTCCTGCTGCAAATAGACCAATTGGTCCACAACCAAAGATTGCCACTTTTTTACCTGTAACACCTCCACCTTCCAAAGTTGCATAAACAGAGTTACCCAAGGGTTCCTGAACTGATGCAAATTCAAATGGTATCTTTTCAGAATTCTTCCATGCACATACTTCAGGAAGAGCTACATAATCTGCAAAAACACCATTTATATCGACTCCCAAAATTGAGACATTTTTGCAAATATGTTGTTTTCCCGTTTTACACTGGAAGCACTGATTGCAAGGAATATGTGTTTCTGCAGATACAAAATCTCCAACTTTTAAAGATTTAACATTAGTTCCAACTTCCACAACCTCTCCCGCAAATTCATGACCTATAATAAGAGGTGGTTTAATTCTATTTTGTGCCCACTCATTCCATTTGTAGATATGAACATCGGTACCGCATATTGATGCTACTTTTACATTTACTAAAACCTCATTAGGACTAATTCTTGGAATATCTACCTCTGTAAGTTCCGCTCCTGGTTTACTCTCTCTTTTTATTATTGCTTTCATCTTCCCTTTCATCAAATTACCTCACTTTAATTCAACCATTATTAATTAAAAACTCTTTATTGTAAATGATTATTATTCTTATTTAGATAATTATTCATTATATTAATAATCTCTTAGAAACTTTTAAAATAAATAAAGCTCCAGTAATTGATTAATTGAACTAGAGCTCTTGGTTATAAAATATTTTTCTCAAAAGAACCTCTTTATATCCTAAAAAAAACATTAGAAACTTCTGATATATTTCCACATCTAAAAATTCCTTTGGAAATTTATTGTGAAGTTATTATTAAAAATAAATTTAGTATGTTATTAGATTTCTATTAAAAAATAAAGAATCTGGTGCCCGAGGTCAGACTCGAACTGACACGGATACAATCCGACGGATTTTAAGTCCGTTGCGTATACCAATTCCGCCACTCGGGCAATCCACTATATAAATATATCAATACTACAATAATTTAGTCAATATATGAATTTTACTATAAAAAAGATGAGTTTGTAGTTTGTTCTTTGAAAAAGTAATAAAATTTTTATAACAATAAACTCATAAACTTTCTTACATTCAATATAATAATTTAATTTCTAAATTTTGACAAATCTATAAAATCAAATAAAATTTCATGAAATAGGTCAAAAATAATGATAAAATTCTAAATCAAAGGTATTTTTATCAATTTGTTAGTTATTGTGCAGATTGAAAAAATAATTAATTTTAAAAAATAGAAAAAAATTAAAAAGAGAGGGGTAATTAAATTGAATGAGAAATTCAAAGAGTTAAAGGTACTTCTAGGTGAGATATCTGATTTACACGCTGCTGCTGCTGTATTAGGTTGGGATCAACAGACCTATATGCCATTAGGTGGAGCTGAGAGTCGAGCAATGCAACTGACTACCTTGGCTAAAAAAACTCATGAACTCTTTATCTCTGATAAAATTGGGCAACTACTTACTGATATTGAAGCTAAAGCTGGTGATCTTGATTATGACTCTTTTGAAGCTAGTTTAATTCGCGTTACAAGACGCAATTATGATAGATTAAAACGGCTTTCACCTAAATTAGTTGCTGCGTTAGCTAAAGCAACTTCATTAGGTGATATAGCCTGGCGAAAAGCACGAGAAAAATCAGATTTCTCCATATTTCAACCAGATTTGGAAAAGATTCTTGATTTGACAATTCAAAAAGCTGAAGCATTGGGTTATAAAGAAAGAATCTATGATGCTTTGTTATATGATTTTGAACCAGAAATGAAGACAGCTCAGGTGGAGAAACTTTTTAATGAAATGAAAGTGGAACTTATTCCATTAGTAAAAGCAATCTCAGAAAGACAAGGTGTTTTAGATGACTCTATATTTAATCAAGATTTTGATATAGATAAGCAGTGGGCTTTTGGAATAGAAGTTATCAAGCGCCTTGGATTTGATTTTAAACATGGTAGACAAGATTGTTCAACACACCCCTTCACAACCTCATTTTCAACTAATGATGTGCGTCTTACTACCCGTGTGTATAAAGATCAGTTTAAAGTAGCCTTATCTGGATCTATCCATGAAGCTGGGCATGGTATGTACGAGCAGGGTATTGACCAAGCATTTAACAGAACTATTTTAAGAGGTGGGGCATCAACGGGTGTACATGAGTCCCAATCCCGACTGTGGGAAAATGTTGTTGGTCGCAGCATGGAATTTTGGACCTTCTGGTTACCTCATCTAAAGAAATATTTCCCAAATCAATTGAAAGATGTTGATGTTGAATCCTTTTACCGAGCTATAAATAAAGTAAGTCCGTCATTAATTCGAGTTGATGCTGATGAAGCTACTTACAACCTTCATATATTTTTGCGATTTGAAATTGAGAATTTGATGTTGGAACATAAAATCAAGGTTAAAGAGTTACCTGAATTATGGAACTTAAAGATGAAGGAGTACTTTGGTATTTGTCCTACTAATGATGCTGAAGGTGTTTTGCAAGATATTCATTGGTCAATGGGTGGAATTGGTTATTTTCCTACTTATTCTTTAGGTAATTTATTATCTGTATTGTTCTATAATCGAGCGTTAAAAGATGTTCCTGAAATACCTGGACAAATAAAAGAAGGTAATTTCATACCACTATTAAATTGGATGAGGGAAAAAATATATAATGAAGGAGCAAAGTACACACCTGATGAGTTAGTAAAAAGAGTAACTGGAGAGCCAATCTGCACGAAGCCATTTTTAACTTATGTGCAAAAAAAGTATACCGACATTTATGGTCTTTAAGTTAGCAAATAGTCTACAAAATAAATATAGTGAAGGTGCTAAGCACCTTCACTATTTATTTAATCTTATATGATTGGCTGGTTAATTATTATATGAGATTTATTATTAGATCTAGGTTATACTTCGATTATTTTAATATCTTCGATAACCTCTATTTTGTTCTCTGCTTCTGGGTGGTCGAGCTTCATCAACTCTTAAGGTACGGCCTTTAAAATCAGTTTCATTCAACGCGTCTTTTGCTTTTTCAGCTTCTTCTTGTTTAGACATTTCAACAAATCCAAAACCTTTACCTTCAATTATATTGACTCCCTTAACCTCTCCATGTTTGCCGAACAATTCTTTTAGCTCTTCATCAGTTACAGAATAGCTAAGATTTCCTACATATAGTTTACTACCTTGCATAGTAACCTCCTTATACTTATTTCTCTCAGTCTATTAACGTTTTCTTTGGAAGTAGATGCAAGATAGCAATTCAAACTTCAAAATAAAAGTAATAATTAAACACAAGAGAATTTTCATTAAAAAAATTTACAGAAGATTTATTTGATTTTTATTACCAACTCCCTTAATACTTAACCAGCCATTTCATATAATCCTTTTTATATGAAACTTTTATTATATAAATAAAATATGTTGCATTATAAACTATTTAAATTAAAAAAGCAATGTTAAATATAATAATTAATGTTTGAGGGACCAGTAGCTTTTAGCAAAATTCTCCCAAAATTGATAACTTATACCAAACTTTGCTTGTTCATTTCCAGATTCATCTTCGTTTTCTGGAGACTCATTTACAACTGCATAAGCGGTTTGATCCTCCTTAACAAGTCCAAACTTCCTTCTCGCTTCTTCCTCTATATATTCTGGTGAGCTAATCCTTTCTATCTTTTTTTCGAGTTCTTTATTTATCATTTTGGCTTGTTCTAATTCATTCTTAAGTAGTTCCATCTCTTTTCTCTGTTTTAAAATTTCGTTGGCAGTTGGTGTGTTAATAACTAAAAATACAATGATAAATAATATTGCTAGTACTACAGTTGGAGTAATCAATCTCTTTATTCTACTTCTTTCTTTTTCCCTGATCCTTTTTGAAATTTTCTCTTTATATCTATCTTTATTTATTCTTGCCAAATCCTCTCCGATTTTTAGAATATTTTAAACTCCTTACAATTTTATATTAAATCAAAAAATAGTATTTCCTTCTTTTTATTTGTATTTCAAACAATATGAACTTTTAGCATATTTGTAGTACCAGGTCGATCAACCAATACTCCTGCAGTGATTACCACAACATCACCTTTGCTAATAAATCCATTTTCTAAAGCAAGATTCACTGCACTATCTATCATATCATCTATATTTTTCGAATGTATTGATATAATTGGGTAAACTCCCCATGATAATTTTAATTGATTCACAACTCTTTGAACAGGACTTACAGCAACAATCAGGGTTGGTGGATGATTCTTTGAAATTTGTCGAGCAGTATGACCAGATTTAGTTGAAGTTATAATAGCAGCTGCACCAAGATTTTTTGCAATTTCACAAGCAGCAAGTGCTATAGAATCAGTTACACTTTTATAACCGATCTTTAATTTTTCCATCATTTTTGCTCCATAATCTATCATTGATTCAGAACTATTAATTATCTTTGACATGATTTGCACACTTTCTGTTGGATATTTACCAATTGCAGTTTCAGCAGATAACATAACTACACTTGCTCCATCATAAACAGCATTAGCAACATCACTGGCTTCAGCTCTTGTTGGTCTCGGATTTTCAATCATTGACTCTAACATTTGAGTGGCAATAATTACGGGTTTTCCCTCCAGGTTGCTGTGATTTATTATCATTTTTTGATATTTGGGTACATCTTCAATTGGCATTTCAACTCCCAAATCACCTCTGGCAACCATCACCCCATGAGCAGCTTCTATTATAGAATTGATATTTGTAATTGCTTCATGTTTTTCTATCTTTGCTATCACCTTCACATTCGAACCAAAGTCTTCTATGACTTCTCTAACCTTCTCAACATCTTTTGATGATCGTACAAATGATATGCTAATCCAATCTACATCCTGATTAAGACTGAATATTAAATCATTTTGATCCTTTGGGGTAAAGGAATCAAGATTTAATGTGATATCAGGAAGGTTCACTCCTTTATTTGATTGAAGAATTCCACCATTTATTATTTTGCATTCAACTTCACCTGGATGTTTTTTTATGACATTAAGTTCAATCTTACCATCATCTAAGAGAACTCTTGTTCCGGGTTCAACATCATTTATAAATCCCTTATAAGATATTTG
>JAUWOM010000101.1 GCA_030612085.1 Actinomycetes bacterium | reverse complement strand
TAAGATGAGTAAAAAATTTAGGGATTTTAGAGATTCAGGTATTGATGATGTTGAAGAGGTCAGGAATAAAAGTGATATAGTAGAAGTTGTTTCTCAATATGTTAAATTGAAAAAATCTGGTAAGAGATCTATGGGTCTTTGCCCATTTCACCCAGAAAAGAAACCGTCTTTCACGGTGGATTCAACAAAGCAATTATTTCATTGTTTTGGTTGTGAGGCCGGAGGAGACATTTTCACATTTATTATGAAAATTGAAAACGTTGATTTTTCTGGTGCCCTGCAACTTTTAGCTGATAGAGTTGGATACACTTTAAGAAGAGATAAGTATGGCATCCCCAGTAGTGAGAGGAAGAAAATTAAAGAAAGACTGTATGAGATTCATATACTGGCAAAGAATTTTTATGTAAAAAAACTATATTCAGAAAATGCAGCTCATATTAGAAGATATTTAAATTCAAGAGGTTTCAAATCAACAACAATAAAACAATTTGAATTAGGATATGCACCAAACAGGTGGGATGGTTTAACAAATTATGCAATTAAATCAGGATTTAATGTGCATGAATTATTGCAATCTGGTCTTGCTGTTGAAAGTTCAAAAACTAAGCGAGGTTGTTATGACTTATTTAGAGATAGGATTATGTTTCCAATCTGGGATTTAACCGGGAAGGTAATTGCTTTTGGTGGTAGAACATTAAAGGAAGAGACTGCAAAGTACATAAATTCTCCAGAAACGATGATTTACAAGAAGAAAAAGATAGTATATGGAATAAACAAAGCAAAAGAGCAAATAGTAAAAGATGATAGAGTAATTATAGTGGAGGGATATACAGATATATTAGCTTTAAATCAGGAAGGAATAAAAAATTGTGTTGCTAGCATGGGAACAGCTCTAACTATAGAACAAATCAGGTTATTAAACAGATTTACAAATAACATCATCACAATTTTTGATGCAGATACAGCTGGAGAAGCTGCTACTGAAAGAGGAATTGAATTGTTAAAGGAATATAACGAAGATATGGAACTGTACCACCAATATAATGTTAACTTATCAGCAGTATCTCTTCCTTCAGGATATGACCCTGCTAAATTTATTATGGAAAAAAAGGATGAGAATATTATTGATTTAGTAAATAAGGCAGAGCCATTGGTTGATTTTACCTTAAAATCTATTTTAGAAAGAAGAGATACATCAACAATTAGTGGTAAATTAAAAACTGCATATGACACAGTGAATTTCATATCGGATCTACCCTCAAGGATATTACAAGAAGAATATATTAAAAAGGTTGCTCAAAAAATTGATATGAGTGAGCAGAGACTTTTCTCTTATTTATCAGATGTGAATAAGAAAAAAAGAGAACAAACCTTAATAAGTAGAGGAAGAAAAACTTATCCTAAGGCTGAAGTTGAGTTTGATGAAACAAAAATTTCTCCTCAAACGTCTATTGAACTGGAAGCTATTTCCATAATAATACAAAGCGAAGGAAAGCCAAGAGAGATTCTATTTGAGCTCAAAAAAGATGACTTTAAATATCCTCCAGCAAAAGAAATATTTACTCTTCTGAAAAGAGGATTAATAGAAGAAAAGTATAATAAGTTATATGATGTCATAAATGAACTAACTACTACAGCCTCAAAGAAGCTTTTCAACAAACTACTATTTGAAGAAAGAAAATATGAAAATCCCCTTATAATATCACGTGAAATTTATTGTCGAATAAAGGAATTTGAATTAAGGCGTCAAATAAGTGATATTAAAGGTGAAATGGCTAAACATGACAGTAAATCTAAGACCTACGATGAGCTGTTTGAGAAGCTATTAAACATCGAAGAGAAAATAAGAGAATTAAAAGAAAGAAAAATATATTATTAGAATTGGAGGTTTAAATTTTATTGACTGACGAATTACTTCTTGCTATCCCAGAATTAAAAGAATTAATGGAGAAAGGAAAGGAAACTGGTTCCTTAACTACTGATGAAATTGCAGACCATTTACAAGAAATAGATTTAACTATAGATCAAATAGAAGAGATATATGATGCAATTGCAGAATATGAAATAGAAATAGTAGATGAAGGTTTAGTTCAGATTGACCTTGAAGAAGCAAAAAAGCGAGCAAGAGCGGAGATTGAGAAAAAATTAGACCTAACTGTTAAACCACCTACAAATGATCCTGTTCGAATGTATCTTAAGGAAATTGGAAAAGTTGACTTATTAAAACAAGTAGAAGAAGTATTTTTAGCAAAAAGAATAGAAAAAGATGATTTAGAAGCAAGAGCCAAACTTGTAGAAGCAAACTTGAGATTGGTAGTAAGTATTGCTAAAAGGTATATAGGAAGAGGCCTTTCATTTTTAGACCTTATACAGGAAGGAAATATGGGTCTTATTAAAGCTGTAGAGAAATTTGATTATAAAAAAGGTTTTAAATTTTCAACTTATGCTACATGGTGGATAAGACAAGCTATAACCAGAGCAATTGCTGATCAAGCTCGAACAATAAGAGTTCCTGTACATATGGTAGAAACAATAAATAAACTTATAAGGACACAAAGACAACTTCTTCGGGAAGGTAGAGAACCAACTGATGAAGAGATTGGAAAAGAAATGGAAATAACTCCCAAGAGAGTTAGAGAAATAAAGAAAATTTCTCAGATACCTCTTTCACTTGAGACTCCGATAGGTGAGGAAGAGAACAGTTTCCTGGGTGACTTTATAGAGGATGAGGAAGCAACAGCTCCACCAGATGCTGCTTCATTTAGTATGTTACAAGACCAGATAAGAAAAGTTCTTCATACCTTAGATGATAGAGAAAGAAAGGTAATTCAATATAGGTTTGGCTTAGAAGATGGTTATCCAAGAACATTGGAGGATGTAGGTAAAAGATTTAGTGTTACCCGGGAAAGGATTCGTCAGATTGAATCAAAAACCTTAAGTAAACTTCGCCGCAAAGAAATAAGCTCCACATTAAGAGACTTTTTAGAAGAATAACCTCCATAAATTTATCTACATAAATTAATAAAATCTCATTAAACTAAGCAGTAATTAAGCATTGATTAACAAATCTATATTATTACATTAAATTATTGTTATAATAATTAGTGATCTATACTTTTATTTAAAAGCTTTTAGTAATATAATAAATTAGAATAGTAAACTTAAAATTTTAAATTATTTTTAAATATTTAGGAATAAATTAGAAAGAAACCCAAAAGCTTTAGTCGTTGGAGGTGTCACTTACAATCTAGAACTTTAAAATAAGAAATTAATCACAATATAATACAAACGCTCCCCGGTAGCTCAATTGGTAGAGCAAACGGCTGTTAACCGTTAGGTTGTAGGTTCAAGTCCTACCCGGGGAGCCAACATTTTGATGTTTTCTTTAGAATAAGTAATATCTTTAATGAATCTTTTTACTAAAAGATTTCTTTCGATCTCCCTCCTTTTTTCAAGAGCAAAAATAAAAATATTGACAGCTTTAATTTAATTTGATAGATTTAATATGATGGAATTATCCATAGAATAATAAAGAAAAAAATGTATTTTAAGAAAAGGGAGAATTTGAGATGAACACAATAAAAACATATCTGGTGTTATTATTGATAGGTCTTTTGGTTTTAGGTTTTACGGGCGTAAGTTGTGGACAGGATGAGCGTTTTGAAAAAGATGGGGTTAGACCTATCAAAGGACCAAAATGGGCTCCAGGGGAGATTATCGTAAAATTCAAAAG
>JAUWOM010000016.1 GCA_030612085.1 Actinomycetes bacterium | reverse complement strand
ACGTCCCGACCTTTTAGCAAAAATTAAGATATAAAAAATTTCAAAATTAACCTAATAGTAATGGATATTATAACATTTAAGATCTGTATTTATTGAATCAAAGAATACTTACTATTTATATTTTAATTTTTTTTCTAAATAATATCCTTATAGGTGTTCCTTCAAAACCAAACTCTTCTCTTATTTTTTTCTGCAAAAATCTTTTTAACCTTTTATCATCAAATCTTCTTACATTTAAGAAAATAATAAATTTTGGTGGTGAAACACCTATCTGAGTTATATATTTTATTTGTGGAACTTTTCCATCTTTAGAAGGGGCTTCACTTTCCCTATTAATTTTTAAAGCGAATAAATTTAAGTTTGAAGTACTTATTTTTTTATTTCTTTCCTCAAATATTCTACTT
The DNA here is from genome assembly GCA_030612085.1 of Actinomycetes bacterium. Classification (GTDB taxonomy): domain Bacteria; phylum Actinomycetota; class Humimicrobiia; order JAHJRV01; family JAHJRV01; genus JAHJRV01. The sequence goes on along the minus strand of JAUWOM010000016.1, from coordinate 13,913 downwards.
ATTGTCTTAAGTAAATTCGTAATTCCTAAACCTTCTTTAGCAGAAATCTGAAGAATTGGAATAACAGGTAAAAATGGTAGTTTTTTATCAAGCTCGAAATAGATTTGATTTGATCTGTTCTCATCAACTATATCCCATTTATTTAATGCAATTATAAGTGAACAATTTCTTTTCCAAGCTTCTGTAGCAATCTTTACATCCTGCTTTGAAAATGACTCAGTTGGATCGATAACAAGGACCGATAAATTACTTTGTTCTAAAATTCTATATGTTCTTACAATAGAATATTGCTCTACTTTTTCAGCTTTTTTCCATTTTCTTCTTAATCCCGCTGTGTCTATAAATTTATAAGTATTTTCTTTCCATTCAAAATATGTATCAACTGCATCTCTTGTTGTCCCAGGCTTATGATGAACAATTGCCCTCTTCTCCCCTATTATTGAATTAAAGAGTGATGATTTTCCAACATTTGGTTTTCCTATAATAGCAATACTATTTTCTATCTCCTCAATTTCATCCACTTTTATCTCTTTATGAATTACTTCTTTTTCATTCTCTATTTCTATCTTTTTGAGAATCCTTTCTCTTAACATATCTAACAGTTCACCAATTCCTATACCATGTAATGCTGATATTGGATAAGGTTCTCCCATCGATAGTGCATAAAATGGCAGATGAGAAATGTTATCCTCTGGATCATCAACCTTATTTACAACCAAAATTACATCCTTATTAGACTTTCTTAGAAAAGATGAAAGTAGTTTGTCTAAGTTAGTAATACCAACATCTGCATCTACTACAAACAGAACAATTGTTGATTCATCAACTGCAATTTTAGCCTGTTTAAAAACCTGTTTTGCTATTAAATCTTTAGATTTAAAATCTAAACCCCCCGTGTCAACAATATCAAAATTAATACCTCTCCATTCGGCTGAGATGTATTTTCTGTCCCTTGTGCTACCAGGTATTTTGTCAACCACAAGTCGCTCACCAGGACATATTCTATTTATGAGCGTAGATTTACCTACATTAGGTGCACCAATGATAGCTATTACTGGAATTTTTCTTTCTTTTTGCATTTTTCTAATTTCTTTGATGAATTAATAATACTAACTAAATCTGATTAATATTTTTAGATTTGTGGCATGGTTTCTAAGACATCTTAAATTCCCCCTCTCCCTTTCCGTCTCCCACCAGGGGAGAGGATAAATAGTCAAGAAACTATGCTAACTCTTTTGATAATTTTTAATGAGAAGATATTTTTTTTATTTTTTTAATAGCTTCATCAATTAGCCACTTAGGAGTAGATGCTCCACCAGAGATTCCCACTTTTTTTACTCCTTTTAGCCACTTTTTTATTATTTCCTCAGAAGTTTCTATATGATAAGTATTTTCATTTATACTTTTACCTATCTCTGCTAATCTCTTTGTATTGGCACTGTTTTTTCCACCAACTACTAACATTAGGTCAACTTCATTAGCAATATTTCTTGCTGACTTCTGTCTTTCTATTGTTTCATCACAAATTGTATTAAATATCTTTATTTCTTTATATTCTTCTAATAAATATGAGACAACTGAAATAAAATTTTCCATACTCTGTGTTGTTTGAGTAATTACTCCCACTCTTTTTACATCTGGTAGTTTCTTATAATCACTCTTATTTTCAATTACCATAAATGGACCATTTGCATTTGCTAAAATTCCCAATATCTCGGGATGTTCTTTTTCACCAATGACCACAAGAAAATAACCCTCTTTTACAAGTTGCGTAGCTCTCTTTTGATTCTTTTTTACAAAAGGACAAGTGGCATCAATTACCTTAAAGCCCATTTTCCTTGCTCTTTCTAATTTTTTTGGATCAATTCCATGAGCTCTAATAATTAGTGTTCCAACATAAGTATTTTCCAAATTTTCTATTATTTTTATACCATTTTTCTCAAGTTTTTTTACAACTTGCGGGTTGTGAATGATAGGACCAAGAGTATAAATATTATTCTTTTCTGATTTTAGAGTCTCATATGTAATATTCATAGCCCTTTCAACCCCATAACAATATCCTATAGGCTTTGCTAAAATAATTTCCAAATTTTATCCCCTCTCATGCTCAGTATTATTTAACATCGTTTTTAAAATATCCATTGTTTTGTAAGTCATATCTTTTGCTAAATTTTTCATAGATTTCTTATTATATACTCTTGGGGGCAAAATTAGATCCCCAACTGTTACTCTAATTTTTGAAAAACGTGGTATATATTTCCCTTTTGGTGCAATTTTAGATGGACCATGTATTGCAACTGGAAGTATTGGTGCACCACTTTTAATAGAAAAAAAGCCAACTCCATAAAACGGTTTTCCTAATGATTCAATATATCTAGTTCCTTCTGGAAATATTCCCAAAATATTTCCATTTTTTAAGACTTTTAAAGCCATAGATATAGAACTTTTACCAGGTTTTTTTCTATCTACAGGAAATGCTTTTAAAGTTCTGAAAAAAGATGCTAAAATTTTATTTTTAAATAGTTCTTTTTTTGCCATAAAATGAATTGACCTTTTACTCATCGCTCCTAATATAATGCCATCTAAATAACTGGAATGATTACCTGCAATAATCAAGGCTCCAGTTTCTGGAATCTTTTCAACTCCATTATATTCAATTCTAAACATAATCTTCAGTAATAAAAAACCTAAAATTTTTAATATTCTATAAAACATATATCCCCTTTTCTTAATAACTTTAGCAACTTTATCTAAAATATCGCATTTTTAATAATTCTTAATAATTTTATCCAAACTAATTATAGATTATAAGAATCTTATTCAAAAGTATTATTAAAAATTAAAAACATTGAATATCCAGTAAGAAATATTTATTTGAAATAATGATTTTTTAAGTGGAATCCTATTTGTCCTAAATAGATTTAAATTCTTCTGACCTTTTTTTATAAATATCAACAATCTCTTCTGTTGCTTCTTCAACTGTTAAATTTGTAGAATCAATATAAATACTATCTTCAGTTTTTACTAAAGGTGCTATCTCTCTATTTTTATCTCTTTCATCTCTTTCTTTTATCTGTTTTAGTAATTCATTAAACTTTGGAGGTTCTTGACCCATATCAATGAGTTGTTTCACTCTTCTTTTTGCTCTTTCTTCGGGAGTTGCATCCAAAAATATCTTAACAATTGCATCTGGACAAACAACCGTAGTAGCGTCTCTTCCTTCAACAACAATTTTCCCCTTCTCACATATTTCTCTTTGTTTCTCTGATAAAACTTTCCTTATTCCTTTATAAATAGCTATCTTTGAAGAAGCATCACTAACTTCATTGGTAAAAATTTTATCTATAACATCTTCACCATCTATTTTTATAATACTGTTGTGCTCAGCATCATTTTCGATTTCAATAGGAGAATCTATTGTCAAATCAGTTAAGGCTTTTTCGTCATATAAATTTACTTCTTTTTTTAAAGCAAGATAGGCTAATGCTCTATACATAGCTCCCGTATATAAATAAAAGAAGTTAAGTTTACTAGAGAGTTTTTTTGATACAGTACTTTTCCCAGAACCTGCAGGACCATCAATTGCAATAACATTAAGATATCTATTCCCATCTTTAGTATTGATAATATCGAGATATCTATTTTCCTCTTTAGAATGAGTCTTGTTCTTAACATCCTCTGAGAACTTTTCAATTGGTGGTAGGTTTTTTAATGAATTAAGTCCAAAACTTTCCAGAAATAAAGGTGTTGTTTTATAAAGGATAGGATTACCAGGACCAAATCCCTTGCTTGCTTTCTCAATTAATCTTTTACTTAATAGAGTTGAAATAACTGATTCAGATCTCACTCCCCTTATCTCATTTATTGTTATTCGAGAAACTGGTTGATTGTAAACAATAATTGCTAAAACCTCTAAGGCTGCTTGAGAAAAGTAACCCCTCATGGTAGACGTAAAAAATTTTTCAATATAATCTCTACAATCAGGATGAGTGTAAAATCTATATCCACCAGATACTTTCTTTAGTTGAAATCCCCTATCTTCTTTTCTATACTCCTCTTGAAGTTCTTTTATAATTTTTTCAATTGTATCCGAACTTTTATTCAAAACCTTTTCTATAGCAGTTGTTTTTACAGGTTCATATGCAATAAGTAATATAGCTTCTATAATTCTTTTTAATTCTCTTTTTTCACTCTTAAATTTAAACATTTTCCTCTTATGATAAATAATCTTTTCTAAATATTTCTATTGTTCCAAATGTTTCTCTTTGCAGTATATCAATTTCACCCGATTTATAAAGCTCCAGAATTGCTAAGAATGAGACAATAATCTTTATTTTATCTTTAAAATGTGATGTTATCTCCCTGAATGATGTTTTTGGGGATTTTTTTAAAACATCCAAAATTCTACTAATTTCCTCTTCAATATTTATTTTAATCTTTCCAATAAATGATGTATCAACTTTTTCGGTTTCTATTTGTGCAGTACTGAATTCATTCCATGTTTTTACTAAATCATTTATATCTATTTCGCCAATAAATTCTGAGGTTATTGCATCAAATACTTCCTCAAGTTTTACATAAGAAGGATAGGATCTTGACTCATTTTCCCAAATATTTTTAAAGATTTTTGAAATTTTTTTATATTTTCTATATTCTCTAAGCTTCCTTTCAAGCATTTCTTGAGTATCTTCAAAAGTCTCTTCCTTCTCTTCCTGAGGTAGCAACGATAATGATTTTAGTTCAAGCAAAATTGATGCAGTAAGAATAAAATTGCTGGCTTTTTCTATATCAATATCTTTTATAAATCTTAATGATTGGATATATTTATTAGTGACTTCTGAAATTGATACATAATAAATGTCAACTTCCTGACTATTTATCAAATCAAGAAGCAGTTCAGTAGGATCCTCGTATTCTTTTGAAATTATTTGATTTTTATAGACTGTCATTTCTAATTTCTATTTTTTAACAAAGAATTTAATAACAATTACAAATAAATTCCAATTAATATTTAAAGATTTGTGGCATGGTTTCGAAGACATTTCAGTCAAGAAACTATGCCCAAATCTTATCTTTACTCAAACTAAAAGAAATGATATATATTTTTTAATTTCTATCAAAAAGGGATTCTATTATCTTTTTCAAATATTTGTTGGATTAAGAATTAACTAATTTCATTCTATAGCGCACTTGTTTAATTGTTTCTATCGTAATTTCTCTAACTGCATTTTTACCATCCTCGAGAACTTTTTTAAGATAATCAGTATCATTAAGAAAAACAGCTCTTTTTTCCCTAAAATCAGACAAATAATTGGATATTTTTCCCGTTAAATTTTCTTTGCATTGAGTACAGCCTATTAAAGCATTCTTACATTCTTTCTCAATATCACCAATCTCTTCTTTACTAAAACTTTTATGTAAATAAAAAACATCACATATCTCAGGGTGTCCTTTATCAGTTTTGTATATTCTTTCAGGATCAGTTATCATCATTCTAACTTTCTTCTTTATAACATCAGGTTCATCACTTAGATAAATAGCATTACCATAGCTTTTGGACATTTTCCTTCCATCTGTACCGGGGACTCTACCTGCTTTCGTAATTAATTCTTTTGGCACCTTGAAATATTTTCCATATAATTTATTAAATTTTCTTGCTAATTCTCTGGTTATTTCAATATGTGGAAGTTGATCTTCACCTACCGGTATATAGTCAGCATGTACAATTAAAATATCCGAAGTCATCAATATGGGATAACCTAAGAATCCCATCATTTTTATATCCTTATTAGAAAGTTCTTTTAATTGTTCCTTGTATGTTGGATTTCTCTGCATTCTTGAAATTGGAGTAATCATTGATAAATATAATGTAAGCTCAGCTATTTCATGAATATCTGATTGAACATAAAGAACACTTTTATCAGGGTTAATACCTAAAGCCAAAAATTCAGCAAGTTGAATCTTCACATTATTCATTATCTCTGATGTATCTCTATAATCTGTAGTCAGTGCATGCAGATTAGCGAAAAAGAAAAAACATTTATATTTCTCCTGTAAATCCAGCATATTCAACATATTTCCCAATAAATTTCCAAGATGGAGTTTACCCGTTGTTCTATATCCAGTTACTACTGTTTTTTTCATTTTTATCCTCTCAATCTATAAACATATATTTAATATTTACATTTTATTATAAATTTTAAAACTACTAATTCTAACTGGTTCTGATATATGTAAAAAAATATTTTAAACTTCAATATTATAATTTTAGTATTTTAACACGAAAGTTAATAATAATTATCTTATAATTGTATTTTTTATTTCATGAAATTTTAGCAGGAAAAGTATAAATCATTTTTATAAGAATATTTGCCACCAAAGACAAATCTCTGTAAAAACTTGCTGAAGTGGATCTATAATTTTCCAGAGAAGCGGACCAGCAAAGTATATAAAAAGAAAAATTATATATATTCCATACTGTCCTAATGCTAAAAACTTTTGCATATTTTGATAAGACATAAACGATGCCAATACCTTTGAACCATCCAGAGGTGGTATAGGTATCAGGTTAAAAAGAGCCAAGATTAAATTTATACTTATAGTGTTTAAAAATATTATTTCTATCACATTAAAGAAAGGATTATTCAATAGTGAGGGTATAAAAAATTTTAATATTCCAACAAAGATACCTAATAAGCTTCCAGCAAGAAAAGCCACAACTATATTAGAAACTGGACCAGCAAGTGAAACATATCTTATACCCCTTTTATAGTCCTTGAAGTTATTAGGATTTATGGGGACAGGTTTTGCCATTCCAAAAACAATATTAGAACCCATTGCTATAAGTATAATTGGCAAAAATATTGAGTAAAAAGGATCAAGATGAACCATCGGATCCACGCTAAGTCTACCAGCTAATTTTGGAGTGGGATCACCAAATTTATATGCAATATATCCATGAGCTACCTCATGAACTATTACTCCAAGTAATAAACCTGGAGCAATGAATAGAATTTTTAATAATATGTTTACTAACATTGAATTCATACTCCATAATTTTTTTATTAATGAGATTGCACAGCCTGTTCCAAGTGCAACGAGGAATCTCGCTCCTCGCAATGACACAGTGTTAAAATTCATATTTATAGAGATTTGTGGCATGGTTTCGAAGACATTTTAGTCAAGAAACTATGCCCAAATCTTCTAACAGCTATTCTATTTATTTTTTAATGAGATTGCTTCGGGACTTTGTCCCTCGCAATGACAAAGGAAAATTTTTAGGGTGTTTTATTCATCTTATTTTTTACAAATAAAATCTCATCATTTTTATCCTTAATAAAACCATCAAGCTTTGCTTCAAGTAAAGAATTTAATACCTCTTTAAAAAATGGTGATGGTTTAAACCCTATATTTATTAAATCTTGACCTGTACAAGATATTTTAACATCCTTTAATTCATTTATGTATTTTTCAATCTTATTTCCAACATTTGGAAATAAAGCATAAATTACAATTATAGATTCACTATATAGCTCATTTAATATCTTATATATTTGACTATTTTTAATTTTCTTTCTTTTTAAAGATTTTACCCTATCTTTTATTTCAGAAACTCCCTGGATAATTTTATCTGCGAATTTTTTCTTCATTTTCATCTTACTACACCACTTCTCTACCTCATTTAGAGGAATATCATAGAATAATCCAATCATATTAACAATCCAAAGCAAAGGTTTTTGAGAAAATTCATCACTTAATTTATAAAACGAAGGTTGGATCTCTTTTAATCTTTTAATAACATAAGGTGTGGATTTTAATTGAGGATGAACTGTTCTTAATGCTTTTAGATTATCCAATCGCATAACTACTCTCCATGACTTTGATTCTGAAAATAATGCTACTAATTCTTCTCTTACTCTTGATGTTGTTAGTTCATCTACCAATTTCATTCCTATAGCATTTCTTGCCAAATTCTCAGTTTGGGAATCCATGCAAAAACCATATCTTTGTTCAAATCTAACTGCACGAAAAATTCTTGTTGGATCCTCTATAAAACTGAGATTGTGCATAATTTTAATTCTTTTTTCTAAGATATCTCTTTGACCTCCAAAAAAATCTAATATCTGCCCAAAATTCTTTTTATTTAAGGCAATAGCCATAGAGTTTACAGAGAAATCCCTTCTATATAAATCCTGATAAATAGAGCTATTTTCAACTGAAGGAAGTGCGGCAGGATGTTCATAATATTCAGATCTTGCAGATGTAAAATCAATGTGAAAATCATTTGGTAGTACAACTACAGCAGTTCCAAATTTTTTATGTGGTCTAATCCTACCATCAAATTTTTTGACAACTTTTTTAGCAAATGTTATACCATCACCTTCTACAACTACATCAATATCAAGATTTGGATACTTTAAAAGCATATCCCTTACAAATCCACCAACTAAATATGTTTTTATATTATGTTTATCTGCAAGTTCTCCTAAATCATCAATCACTTTTATTAACCACTTGGGTAGAAGTTGAGTCATTCTTTTTCTTATCGTTTCGGGAGTAAAACTGTGAGAGGTGATTAACAAGTTATTTTCAGGCATATATTCATCACCATGTTGAGCTCTTAATATATCTTTTCTGGTAACTATTCCTACCAATTTAGACACATCTAATATAGGAATTCTACCAATTGCATTTTCTATCATTGTTTTTTGTAAATATTTTACAGTAGTATCCGGAGAAGCTGTTATAATCCTTTTTAACATAAATCCCTTTACCGGAGCATGACTTAATTTATGTCTAATAGCTTTATCGATATCCTTTCTTGAAATAATTCCTATTATTTTCCCTCTTTTAATAACTGGGAGCCCTGAATGACCATATAAAACCATTTTCTCTTCAGCTTCTTTTATGGTAGTTTTTTCAGATATAGTTTTTACTACAGTAGACATAATATCTTTTGCTGTTAATGGAGCTTCTATTTCATTTGAGATTTGTTCAATTAATTTTTTTTCAATATCATGTAAGGTCATACCTTTTACAGAAGCGGATGCTGCTGTTGGATGTCCACCACCATTAAAATAAGAAATTATTTTACCTACATCTACATCATCTCTTTTACTCCTTGCAACTATATATATACGATCCCTCATTTTTGCATATATAAAAGTTATATCTGCTTCCTCTAAATCTCCTAATTTATGAGCAAGAACTGAAAAACCATTAACAAATTTGGAAGTTTCAACATGAGACATTAATATATCAACATCTTTAATTCTTACTATCTTTGATTTTGAAATAAGTTCTTCTAATAATTTGTGCTGTTGTTTCGTTAATGTTAGGTTTAAGAATTTTCTAATAACTTTGATATTAGCTCTTTGAGCCATCAAAAAAGCTACTGTTTCAACATCAAGATAAGTTGTTGTGGAATAAGTTAGAGAGCCTGTATCCTCATGAATACCCATTGCAAAAACTGTAGCTTCAAATGGAGTGATCAGAATTCCTCTTTCTCTTATTAATGCAACAATAGATGTAGTTGTAGAACCTAACTGACGAGAAAAATCAATATCTATTTTCATATCTTCCTGTGATGGTGGATGATGGTCAAAAATTACTACTTCAACATCTGGGTTTAACGCCACTTTTTCAAAATCACCCAATCTTTTAGCTATTTTGGTATCTACAACAATTAATTTCTTTATATAAGACAAATCTACATCTTTAACATCAACAAATTTTAAAACATCTGAATGTAATGAAATGAAATCTCTAACATTTTGATTTTGGGACCCTGAAAGAACCATTAAAGCATCCGGGTATAGTTTCTTTGCAGCTAATATAGAGGCAAAAGCATCAAAATCTGCATTTTTATGACTAGTTATAACTTCCAAAAAGTATCGTCTCCAATATTTAATCTATTATCTTTTTTATCAGAATTGGTTTACTTACTCTTTTTTCTGATATTTCAATAGTTTTTTTTAATATTTTTTTTGCTTCTTCTATTTTAGAAAAATCATTTCCGTAAATTGTACAAATTTTTTCTTTCATTTTTACATTATCACCTAATCTCTTCTCCATTACTATTCCAACTGAGGAATCTATTATATCCTCTTTTTTCTCCCTACCAGCACCTAAAATTATGCTTGCTATACCTATTTGCTTGCAATCAATTTTTTTAATAAATCCATTGGAATCTGCTGTTAATTTGTCTTCATATTGTGCTTTTGGGAGTAAAGATAAATCTTCAACAATATTTGAGTTTCCTCCCTGATGAGATATGAGTTGTTTAAACTTCTGTAGACCTCTACCTGAGGTTAATATTTCTTCTGTTAAATCTATTCCATTTTTTAAATCCTTAACTTTTTGTCCTGATAAAAGCATATTTGCTGCAATATTTATACAAACTTCTCTTAAATCCGAACTTCCATTACCTTTTAAGATTTTTATTGCCTCCTCAACTTCTAATGAATTTCCAATAGCATTTCCAAGAGGTTGAGACATATCAGTTATTACAGCCCTCATCTTCTTTCTAAAGCCTTTTCCTATATTAACCATAATTTTTGCTAATTTTTCTACTTCCTTTTCATCTTCAATAAAAGCTCCACTTCCAACTTTGACGTCTAAAACAATAGCATCTGATCCACCAGCAATCTTTTTTGACATAATACTACTTGCTATAAGTGGTAAACTATCAACAGTTGCAGTAACATCTCTAAGAGCATAAATCAATTTATCAGCAGGAACAACATTACCTATCTTACCTACAATAGCGATGCCAATATCTTTTACCTGTTTTATAAAATCATCTTCAGAAATTTTAGTTCTGAATCCAGGAATTGATTCCAATTTATCAATTGTTCCACCAGAATGACCTAAACCTCTACCTGACATTTTTGCAACAGGAATCTCTGCTGCAGCAACAATTGGAGCAACTACCAGAGTGGTTGTATCCCCTACCCCTCCTGAACTGTGTTTATCCACTTTAATACCTGGTATAGAACTTAAATCTATGATATCACCTGAATCTACAAAGGATTTAGTAAGAGATAATGTCTCATCGGTATTCATCCCATTTATTGCAACTGCCATTAAAAAAGCAGACATTTGATAATTAGGTATAACACCTTTTACGAACCCTTTTACCATAAAATCAATTTCAGAAGAACTTAGAATTTCATTCCATCTTTTTTTAAAAATAATATCGTATGCTCTCAAATTGTCTCCTTAATCATATTTCCTCAATAATATTAATTACAAATATATTAAATAATTTCTATAGAAACCAGCCTTTACCTCTATTTTTATAATTCCTTATAAATTATTTAATAATTCTATTTGAATCTAAAAACATTCAGTCTTTCTTCCTTCATCCATTTGAATGATTGAAGAATTTAATCATCAATAACACCTTATTACCCAAGCACTACCAGAAACGCTCCAAGTACCGCTAGAATAATGCCAAAAGTACGCTGTGGATTGATTGGTTCCTTCAGCAGCAGAGCAGCAAAGATAAAAATGAAGATACTGCTGGTCTGATTTAGAGTGGCTGCAGTTGAGGCTTGAGTGAATTTCATCCCGGCCAACCATAAGATCTGAGACAGGTAACCTCCGATGAACGAACCCCATAATGTATAACCCCAGGATTTTAATGAGAATATCGAAGAGATAATTCTACGCCTTGTCGGTAGAAATAAAAGTATTAATAAAAGTACCATCACACCACCAATAATTCGAATTTCAGATGCCCATAGTAAAGAAGAACGTTCCAACAGTGGCTTGATCATTACAATGCTCACTGCTACTATCAACATAGAAAGAATTCCATAAAGAACACCTAGGAGAAGATTGCGTCTACCAATAGCAGCTCCTCTTCCATTTTTCTGAGTCGCAATCAGTAAGGCAGAGATGATCAGTATTGCGCCGATCACCTGCAGAACTGTAAGTCTTTCATTTAACCATATAATAGACAATCCGATGATAGAAAGGCTATAGAAGCAATCAACAATAGCAGTCAAGCTCGCCCCCAGTTTGTTCAGACACATGAAAAGCAACGTGTCCGATATTCCGATGCCCAACGCTCCGGACAATAGTAGTAGCCAGTAGTCCGCGGGGGGAACTTGGGGTATTAGTGTACCGCCGAGTAGCCACATGGTCGGAAGTAGAAGAACAAACGCCAACAGAGATTTAAAGAGTGTTAACCCAATGGGATGGACTGTCTCTCCGCTCTTTTTGAACATGATAACTGCAAAAGCCCAAGCCAATGCTGTGATCAAGGATAAAGCTTCACCTAAGTAAGGAATGTTCGTTATCATAGAAGGAATCATTTTAACTTAAATCCTTTCACTTGTAACTCTATATTTAGCATTTTTCTCCAATTTTAAAGATTTTATTGATTTATATCTATTTTTTATATATACCTAACAATTTTTTGTAAGTTTATGTGTTGAATCAATTAATCATGTGTTGAATCAATTAATCATATAATATATTGGCTAATTTTATCATCATAAGATGTATTCATCAAACTGTTTAATTTTATGAAGTTATTAGTATCAAAAAAAGGGATTCTTTAGTTTTTATTCAACAAATAATGGTTAGACGAAGAAAATTAATTTTTTATTTTAATTCTAAACAGTGTTTTTGGAGCTATTCTGTGCATTAATTCTTCCCCCTTAAGAGGAATAAATAGACCAATATGAATCATTGCTACTTTATTATATATTCTTAAAATTCTGAAGCTACACTTGAATAGGCTAATTTAGACAAAGTGATCGAAGGTAGTGAAATTAGATATAGCATGTTATGTGATTGTAGTAAAATATTCTTATCGTTTTATATCTCTTAACAACTTAATAAAATTCTACCTTTATGTTCTCCTCTTAGTTACTTTATAACTTCAGCTATTCTCAATACTGTTTGGTTACATAACCTGGCAAATCAGCTGTGGGTAATGTAGCACTCTCAGGAAACGCTATACTTAGAGTCATTACTAATCACAAAGCCCCTTTATTCAAAAGGGTTGTACCCAGGCTTCTTATATAGCTTGTTTTTATTGTCAATGATATCTGGTTTATATACTTTCTCTGCCCATTCACTTGGTTCAATTTCCTCAAAAGCCACAGAGACTGATTTTTCTTCACATCTGGCGATTGTTATGACATTCTTGACTATTTCTTCAGCAAGACGTTTTTTTTGGTCTTTAGTTCTTCCGGGATATAGTTTCACAATGATGTGAGGCATTATTCTCTCCTTTTTTTCTTACACATACGAAAAGTTTGCATACAATAAAATTCGATTTCTATATTTACCTTTATGCTTTATTTCAATATTTGTTTTGCAAAGCTTTTACCCTTTATGTCCACTTTTATATTTAGAATTTCAGAAATTGTTTTGCCAACATCAGCGAAACTTTTTCTTATACCTAGATTTATACCTGCTTTAATATCTTTACCATAAACTAATAAAGGTACATATTCCCTGGAATGATCAGTACTTGGAGTAGTAGGATCACATCCATGATCAGCCGTTATAAAAAGTATATCGTTATATTTCATAGAATCAATAATTTTAGGTATATTTTGATCAAATTCCACTAATGCTTTTGCATAACCTTCTGGATTATTTCTATGACCATACAACATATCAAAGTCAATTAAGTTAGAAATTATCAAGTCTCCTATATTCTTCTTTATTAAATTGATAATTTTATTGATGCCATTTAGATTACTTTTTGTAGGAAATTTTTTTGTTATTCCCCTTCCTGCAAAAATATCATGTATTTTTCCAACAGCTAAAACTTCTCCACCCTTTTCTTTTAAATAATCAAGTAAAGTCTTTTCTGTTGGTTCTAACGAGAAATCTTTTCTTCTTTTAGTTCTAATAAATTTTTTATTTTTATCAGTAAAAGGTCTTGCTAT
>JAUWOM010000094.1 GCA_030612085.1 Actinomycetes bacterium | reverse complement strand
AAGGAGTGCAGCGATAGTTGGGGATTATACAGGAAAAATTGATGCAGAAAGAATAGGAAAGTTAGAAATACCAACGCTTCAATTAGAAACAGCTTCATGTCATTTAGATGCCAATATGCTTTCACAAGCACTTAAAAATATGAATTTAGAAGATATCAACCTACTATTTATAGAAAATGTCGGAAATTTAATATGTCCAGCAGAATATAAGTTAGGAGTAAATAAGAATGTAGTTATATTGAGTACTCCAGAAGGCAGTGATAAACCTTTCAAATATCCACTAATGTTTTCTATAGCTGATGTTCTTATTATAAATAAAATAGATTTACTTGAATCATTAGATTTTGATATTGAGGATGTTAAAAACACAATATTGAAATTAAATCCAAAAATTCAGATTTTTTTAATATCATGTAAAACAGGCGAAGGAATTGATAATTGGATAAATTGGATAAAATCTGAACTAAAAATGTAAAAATTTTGCGTGCAATTTATTTTAGGCTATATCTTATTGCACGTCCAACACCTTCTCTATTAATTAAATATTATGGAAAAATGGTGAAAAAAGACAATATTTTAAGACAAAGGATAAATGTAAAAGGTGTTGTTCAAGGAGTTGGTTTCAGACCATTTATCTACAGGTTAGCAAAAGAAAATAAACTATATGGCTGGGTTCTTAACTCAAGTGAAGGAGTTATTATAGAAGTAGAGGGAGAAAGTAAAAATCTAAATCTCTTTATAAAAAATATAAAAGAGAAAGCTCCCCCTTTGGCAAAGATAGATGAATTAAGCTTAGAAGAACTAGAGCCTGTTTATTATAAGAAATTTGAAATAAAAAGAAGTATAAAGAAAAAGGGAAAGTATCAGCTTGTATCTCCAGATATTGCCACTTGTGAAGACTGTCTAAATGAGCTATTTGACAAAAATGACAGAAGATATCTCTATCCATTTATAAATTGTACTAACTGTGGACCGAGATTCACTATCATAAAGGATATGCCATATGATAGGCCAAAAACCACTATGAGTAAATTTATAATGTGTGAGGATTGTCAAAAGGAATATGACAATCCACTATCGAGAAGATTTCATGCTCAACCAAATGCCTGTCCGATTTGTGGTCCACATCTATGGCTTGCAGATAGCAAAGGTGAATTAGTAAATGATATAAATCCCGTTAATGAAGCATCAAATCTTCTAAAAAACAAAATGATAATTGGAGTAAAAGGTCTTGGTGGATTTCAGCTTGCTTGTGATGCAACATCTTATAAAGCAGTAAAAAAATTACGGGAAAAAAAGAAGAGACCAGCAAAACCTTTTGCGGTTATGGTTAGGGATATAGATCAAGTTAAAGAAATTTGCTTTGTTAATGAAGATGAAGAAAAATTATTAATAAGCAGTCAGAAGCCAATAGTTCTTTTAAGGAAGAAGAAAGAATCAATTTTAGATTACAAAAATAAAAATATGAATAAAAATAAAAATGATAATAAAAATGTAGTTGAGAACAAGAATAAAAATGAAGTTAAAAATGAAAATACAAATGTAAAAGGGAATAAAAATACAAATAAAAATGCAATAAAAATTTGTGAGCAAGTTGCTCCAAATAATAATTATTTAGGAGTTATGATTCCATATACTCCGCTTCACCACCTTCTGCTAAGAAGCTTCAATAAGCCATTAGTAATGACAAGTGGAAATATAAGTGAAGAACCAATTGCAATTGAAAATGATGAAGCTATAAAACGGCTAAAACATATTGTTGATTTCTTTTTGTTACATGATAGAGATATTTACGCTCGCTACGATGACTCTGTCACTAAAATATTTGATGAAAAAGTTCAAATGCTAAGAAGAGCAAGGGGTTATTGTCCCTATCCAATAAAACTTGGATATAATTCAAAAAAGATATTAGCAGTTGGACCTCACTTAAAAAATACATTCTGTTTAACTGAGGGAGAAAATGCTTTCGTAAGCCAGCACATTGGTGATTTAGAAAATTTAGAGACAATGAACCATTTTACAAGCTCACTTTCAACTTATAGAAATCTTTTTAAAATAGAACCCGAAATTATTACATATGACATGCATCCTAGATATCTATCAACACAGTTTGCTCAACGGATTGAAAAAAAAGTAAAAATTGCTGTGCAGCATCATCATGCTCATATAGCAAGTGTTATGGCTGAAAATCATTTAAGAGGAAAAGTGATTGGCGTTTCTTTTGATGGTACTGGATTTGGAACTGATGGGACTATATGGGGAGGTGAATTTCTAATTGCGGATGAATATGGTTTTGAGAGAGTTGCACATTTTCATCAAGTTTTAATGCCAGGATCAGAGAAGGCAATAGAAAGACCCTATAGGATGGCAATTAGCTATCTTTATGAGGTCTATAAAAATAAAATATTTAAACATAGAAATGAAGAAAATAAGAATAATTATAAGCAATTAATAAAAGAGAACTTAAAGAATAAAGAAAACACAGAGAGCTTAAAAAAATTAATGCAGAGTAAATTGAATAATAAGCAATCATTTATATTAACAGAAGACCAAAAAAGTGAAATTTACAATTTGCTGAAAAGGGATTTAAAAAAATATTTTAATGGTGCAAACGAGGTTTGTAGTGACACTGAGTTAAAAGTAATTATAAATCAATTGATAACTAGATTTAATTCACCTCTAACATCCAGTTGTGGAAGACTTTTTGATGCGGTAAGTTCTCTACTCTCTATATCACAACATAACTATTATGAAGGTCAAGCAGCAATAGAATTAGAAATGGTAAGTGATGAATCTGTTTTAGAAAGTTATCCCTTTGTACTCAGGAGAGAATTTAATAACGGATTTATTAGTGAGATTATTGTGATAGACACTCTACCAATAATAGGGGGAATAATCACTGATAAACAAAAAGGTTATAACCCCTCTTATATATCAGCGAAGTTTCATAACACAATAATTGCTATAATTTCAAAAATTTGTGAAATAATGTATAAAAAATTTAATATAAAGAAAGTTGCACTGAGTGGTGGGGTTTTTCAGAATAATATAATCTTAAATAAATCATTTGGAATTTTAAGAGAAAAAGGTTTTGCAGTTTTCACTAACTTTCAAGTTCCAGTAAATGATGGAGGGATTTCACTTGGTCAAGCATTTATTGCTCATCATATTGCAAATAAATTGAAAGATTAATATCTGCTATTAACAAGTAAGATTCATATTTTTTATTTAAGGAAATAATGATAAAACCAATTTCTCCTAGTAGGAAAATGTTTTATTAGGTAAAAATAAATAAAAATTAAATTATATTGTCATCTTAATTTATTAAAAATACAGTTAATTTATCTGTCTTATTTTTAAAAAATAAATTTATGAATGAATATTTTGATAATTGATAAAAATAAGACTTACAATTAAATATATTTATTAATTCTTATAGTAAAAAAATCTAAAAATAAATTATTTTAAAAAACATGTGTTTAGCAGTTCCAACTAAGATAGTAAAAATTGAAAAAGATCAAATAGCCGAGGTTGTTCTCTCAGGAGTAAGAATGAAAGTTAGTTTAGCTTTATTACCTGAAGCAAAACTTGGAGATTATGTATTAGTTCATGTGGGATATGCTATTAATATTTTAAGTGAAGAAGAGGCTAAAGAAACTCTAAAACTTCTTTCAGAGTTAGAGAAGCAACCGTTTTAAAACCAAGTTAAAAAAGAAAATAAATTAAAAATTCACTTTTATACAACTTTTTAAAAGCTGAATGGACAGGATTTTTATACCAAAATGGTTTTGAGATTCTTTCAGCAAATTTAAAAATAATATTAAATCCTTACTTAAATGCTGAATTTTAAAAATATATATAAATATTTTTTATTAATATAGGGGTTACATTTGAAATATATTGAAGAGTTTAGAGACTCAAATTTAGCAAAAAAGATAATATCAAAATTAAAAAAGGTTAAAATTAAAGAAGCAACCTACATGGAAGTTTGTGGAACC
>JAUWOM010000039.1 GCA_030612085.1 Actinomycetes bacterium | reverse complement strand
ACTAGTATATTTTAAGGCGAATAGTTTCTTTCATAAGATGGATCCGACTCATAAAATGGTCTGGATTATTTTAATCTCTATCTTCGCTTTTTTAAAAAATGTAGAACCAAATTATTTATCTGTTATAAATCAATTAATTATATACATTATAGTTGCAATTATCGCTCTCACTCTTTGTAAAATTGGATTTATCAGATATATAAAATCAATGTCTTTATTTATTCCTACAGCAATTTTCATATTAATCTATAAAACTCTATTTTATCCTTATATTACAACTAAACCATTCACGATCATTTATGAATTATCTTTTATAAAAATAACCTATGAGGGATCATATGAGGGAATAGGGGTTGCTTTAAGAATTTTAATTTTAACTTCTCTGTCAATGATATTTATGCTAACTACTGAACCTAAGAGATTAGTACAGAGTTTAATGCAAGTTGCAAAACTACCATACAGAATTGGTTATACCTTATTTGCTGCTTTAAGATTCATTCCATTAGCCTATGAGGAGCATAAAAATATTACAAATGCTCATTTGGTAAGAGGAGTTGGATTCTCAAAGATAGGACTATTTTCTAAATTAAACTTATTAAAAAGCTCAGTTATTCCACTTCTAATAAGTGGTATTAGAAGGGCTCAAGATGTATCAATAGCAATGGATAGTAGAGGTTTTGGAGCATATAAAAAAAGAACAATAATTGATGAAATAAAGGTAAGAACTTTAGATAAAATTTTTGTCATTGCTACAATATTTCTTTTAATATTCTATATATTTATTCTTATATATTATAAAATTTAATAAATTTTAAGAAAGGGGAATGATGGAAGAAAAAAGAAGTAAGTATTACTTTTCAACTTTTGATTTAGTGTTGATAGCCATAATTGCAGGAATTGGAGGAGTGATAAATGGTGCTTTTATGTATACTTTTATCCAACCTTTTAAACCCCTTTTTGCTTTCTTAGGACCTATATCCTGGGTTCCACTTTCAGGATTGTATGTTTTATGGCCAATAATTGCCAGACTTCTAATCAGAAAGAAGGGAGCAGCAACTCTTTGTGGATTAATTCAAGGTTTTGTTGAAATGTTTGCTGGAAGCAGACTAGGACTTCAACCCATTCTTTTTGCTGGAATGGAAGGTTTTTTTATAGATATTGGATTTGAATTAATCAAAGATAAAACTAAACTTTTTAGTTCACTATTAGGAGCTGCTTTAGCAAATTTAGTAGCTGCTGAAATATATTTTTTCTTATATAAAATGACATCACCATTTGAATTAACTGTTGGTGGATTAATTGCAATATTAAGTGGAATAATATTTGCTGGATTTTTAGGATGGCTTATTGCTAGAGCTATTTACAATACAGGTATAATTAAAGTAGGGAATCCATAAAAATTTTGATTTTTAAATTATTTTTGATTGTACTTATTACCCAAGTAGAGATTGCCGCGCCACCTCCAGTGGCTCGCAATGACAATTTGGAATGCGATATTATTAAAAAGGAGGTTTTTTGAAACATCTTTGGGCACCATGGAGAATGGAATATATTTTAAAAGAAAAGAAAGAGGGTTGTATTTTTTGTGAAAAACCAAAAGAGAATCAAGATAAAAAAAATTATATTCTTTATAGAGGAAATTTCTGTTTTATTATATTAAATGCTTTCCCGTACAATAATGGACATTTAATGATAGCTTCTTATTCTCATACTAAGAACTTTGAAGAACTGAATAATAATACTTTGATTGAGCTAATGTCACTTTGCCAAAAAAGTATCACAGTTTTAAAGGAAAGGATGGATCCTCAGGGATTTAATATTGGTATCAATATGGGTAAATTTGCAGGAGCAGGTATTTTAGAACATGTTCATTTACATATTGTTCCAAGGTGGGAGGGAGATACAAATTTTATGCCAGTTATTTCAGATACTAGAGTTATACCTCAATATCTATCTGAAACTTATGATCTACTTAAAACTGGCTTTTAAATTCTCCAAAAATATTAATTTATAACTCATATCTGAGTTATTTTTATATTTCTGTTTTTAAAGTCTTAAAAGATATTGATTTAGTTCTCTTTTCTTATCTTATGAAATCAGTCTTATTTTTTAAAATTTGAGAAGGTCTAAAACAATACAAATTTCGCCTCTTTTTCGTGTCAATTCAAAAGCAACTTAATTACTTAAAGTAAATACAAGCAACAATTATGTTATATTAAAGTTTAGCTTTTTATTCTGGTTAGTTCAAATACAACTGGGTTATTAGGATCTATACAGCATAAAGTAGTTTTGTCTTTATTTTCTTCCCAGGGAAACTCTCCACCATATCGCAAAACCTGCAACATTGGAAACATGATTGAAAATGCCCAACTACACATATTATCTGGAACCCTATCACCTTTCACTATCCATTTATCTTCAGGTTCTATACCTAATGCACAGACTCCTTTTCCTAAAATTTCCTTAACCTTTATTTCAACTTCATAACCCTCATTACTCATTTTAAGCTACCTCCTTTTTTACTTTTTCATAATTTTTATTTATGTTTCCAGATTATCAGGGTTAATTTTTTCGGTGGTTCTCCGGTAATTGGAATTTCCTCACCACATGATGTATATTTCCTGTTTTTTATAATCTTATAACTTACAATCTGAAAACCAAATCTGATAATTAGAGTTTCACCACTGTCATTGCGAGCCACCGAAGGTGGTGTGGCAATCTCTCTTATCTGAAAACTAAATCTGATAACTAGAGTTTCACTACAGTTTGGACAATATGTGCTCTTTTAATCATGTCCTGTAACATGTCCAATATATGTAAAGAGAACACACCCTTAAAAAGGAATCTCTTTAACATTTGGTGGTGAAAGTAAATTTTTAAAAGTTATTTATTATAAAATTAATTTTAACACAGCATCTTTTAACTATAAAATTTTTCAAAAAATATCTTGACAAAAATGTTACTTTATCCTATATAATCTTATAACGTTTTAGCCACTTTTACAGCAAAACTTTTGTGAAAGTTGGGAGATATTAAATATACAAGTATTAATAATATGAAAAATTTATTATTTTTAAAAAAACAATATAAAATAAATAAATTCTTATAGTTAAAATTAAAAATAAATTATGTCTAAAAAGTAATTACTATAAGGAATAAATTGTGAAGGAGGTTTAAAATATGAGTGAAAGTAGCGAAAAGAAAAGAACACCCGTGATAGATGAAGAGGAATGTACTGGATGTGAGGTTTGCGTAGATGAGTGTCCTAATAATGCACTTGAATTAAACGAAGACGAAATAGCTTTCTTAGCTCGTCCTGAAGACTGTGATGGTGAAGAGGAATGTGGAACTTGCTCAGAAGTATGTCCAATGGAAGCTATTACATATGAGTAATTAGGAAAAAGTTAACCAAGCACATCTAAATAAATATATTTAACTTAAAACTGAGAAGTCCACCTGCAAGAGCTGTGGGACTTCTCAGCTATGGAGTTAAATTAACATTAAAAATTTTATAAATTTAGACTTAAATGATTATATTGCATATATAATATAGGAGAGCGCAGTTTTTTATTTTTTAACTATTCATTAAAAATTTGTTAAAATTATAATCGAAAACCAAAATATCAAAATTAATATAATAGACAATTAAAAATGACTTAAATTTGTATCAGAAATTTAAAATAATTTATCATACTTTTAAAATTTAGGAGGTATTAAGATGGAAAAAGAACAAGAGCAGAAAATAGAGTCTGAAGAAGAAAGAATTGAACAGGAAGTTAAAGAAAAAGCGAAGGAAGAGATTAAGGAGGCAGTAAAAAAGGAAGTCTGTGAAGAAGCTAAAAAGGAGAAGAAAAGACCCCGAGTTGGTTTGATAACAGGTGTCTCGTTGGCAGTCGGTTCAGCTATAGGAGCTATAATTGGTCTACTCTTTGCTCCAAAAAAGGGTAAAGAAACCAGAGAAGAGTTGAAAAAAAAAGCTGAGGAATGGACAGAAATAGGTAAAGAAAAGTTTGAAGAAACAAAAGAAAAAATAACTCCCGGTATTGAGAGTCTGAAAAAAAGAATTTCAAGTGCAATAGAAGCAGGTGTGGAACAAGCAAAAAAAGTTGAGCAGTCAATTCGTGAAAAAGTTGCTGGAGAGAAAGAAGAGGTGGAAGAAGCTGTTGAAGAAGGAACTGAGGTAATAGAAGAAGCAGTCGAAGAAGTAAAATCAGACACTGAATAAGTCAGTCACCCCCACCTAAATTATAGATTTAGGAAGAAGTCTTCTTGGATAGTTTAGGATAAAAAACAAAAATAATTATAAAAGCAGTTGTTTAATATTTAAACAAATTATAAGTAAATTATTAGCAGTTCGCTGTTCATTTGTGGTAAACAGTCCTACTTGTTTTTTACATGTTAGGTAATCAGGTCTTAACATTGCTATATAAAGTTAAGATAATTCTGGGAATCCTTATTAAATTTTTAATTTAACTGGATAATTAATCCTTTTCAAATCATATAATTTATTATTTTTAATATTAACTTTTTTAATACTTCTTAAAATTTAGTGACAATTCTAATTAAACATAAAATGGGGGTCTATAAATGGCATGCAAACATTTTAGAGAAGATGTAGTACCTTCAAAAGTTACAGCAGATAAAAGTAGTCCACACTGCTTTGGTGAAAGGATAAGTTACATTTGCCGTCTGGGTAAATATCCAATTGAGCTTCCTGAAAAATGCAAAGCATTAGGATACGATGACTCATGCTGGAAAGATGAAGAGGATAAAGAAAAAAAGAAAAAGACAAAATAAAATTTAAAATTTTAAAATAAAATAAATTGGGAAAATATTGCTCAGTTGAATAAATAATAAAAAATGCTGAATTATTCAGCAATAACTAATTAATAGAAAGAGATAAATTGAGTGTAATTATATCTGTTGAAAAACTTACTAAAAAATTTAAAAATTTAATAGCAGTTAACCAAATAAGCTTTGAGGTTAACGAAGGTGAAATATTTGGCTTTTTGGGTCCAAATGGTGCAGGTAAAACTACAACAATAAATATGATATGTACCCTACTTTCACCTACAAGTGGAAAGGCTGTTTTAAATGGTCATGATGTCACAAAAGAAAGAAATCAGGTTCGGCAATGTATAGGACTTGTTTTTCAAGACCCAAGTTTAGATGTTTGGCTAACAGCTAAAGAAAATTTAGAATTTCATGCTATGATTTATAATATTAAAAGTAAAACAGCAAAAAAGAGAATTGACCAGATTTTAGAAATTGTTGAGTTAAAAGATAGGAAAAATGATTTGGTGCTTAGTTTCTCAGGAGGTATGAAAAGAAGGTTAGAGATAGCAAGAGGTTTAATACATTACCCAAAGGTTCTTTTTTTGGATGAACCAACCTTAGGTCTTGATCCACAAACAAGAAATAGAGTTTGGGAATATATAAGAAATTTACAAGAAAGGGAAAATACTACCATATTTCTTACAACTCATTACATGGATGAAGCAGAGAATTGTGACAGGATATCTATTATAGATATGGGAAAAATTATTGCAATAGATACTCCAGAGAATTTAAAAAAGAAAGTAATGGGAGATATCATCACCGTTGAAACCACTAACAACAAAAACCTATCAAAAGAGATAGAAAATAAATATGGTAAAAGCGTATTTCTTTATGACAATAAAATTCAGTTTGAGGTTGACGATTCTGAGAGATTTATACCACAATTCATAAGAGAGTCTAAAGAAGATATACTTTCTATTAGTGCAAGAAAACCAACATTAGATGATGTATTTTTGAGTTTGACAGGAAGAAAAATAAGGGATGAATCAGCAAACTCCATGGGCAGAATGAGAACTCATATAAAAATGAGAAGAGGACATCGTTAAATTTTAAAAAAGCTAAGGATGTATTTATGATAAGAGATTTAAAAGGAATATATATAATATGGTTAAGGGATATAAAAAGATTTTTTAGAGATAAGCCACGCCTTATATCAGGTATTGCAAGACCATCATTATATCTGTTTATTTTAGGAAGTGGACTGTCCAGTGCATTTGGAATGTTTGGGGGAAGAGAGGGAGATTGGTATATTGATTTTATATATCCTGGGATATTGGGAATGATAGTACTTTTTACTTCACTCTTTTCATCGTTTTCAATAGTATGGGATAGAGAATTTGGTTTTTTAAAGGAAATATTAGTTGCTCCAATTTCAAGAACATCAATAGCTGTTGGGAAAGCTTTAAGTGGCAGTACTCTTTCTCTGTTTCAGGGAATAATCATGCTTTTTTTTGCTCCTTTGCTCCGCATTCAGTTAAATTTTTTTATGATTATTAAAATCTGTTTACTAATCTTACTAACATCTTTTGCTCTAACCTCATTAGGAATTTTAATTGCATCAAGAATGAAAAGCATGCAAGGTTTTCAAATGATAATGAACTTTTTAGTTATGCCTATGTTCTTTTTATCAGGTGCAATGTTTCCGTTAAAAGATTTACCAAAATGGTTAGAATATTTGGTAAGCATAAATCCCCTTAGCTATAGTATAGATGCTATAAGATATGTAATGTTAGAAGACAAAACATTTTTAGTAAACCCACTTTATATGAATATATTAGTCATATCAATATTTGCAGTAGTTATGATTTCAGCAGCAATCCTTGTTTTTAATTTAACAGATTGATACCTTATTGTTATTGCGAGAAAGGAGATTCCGGTTGTAATTGCGAGAAGCATGATTCCAGTTGTCATTGCGATGAGCATTAGCGACGAAGCAATCTCTCTCGGAACAAGTTACACAATCTTATTTTAATTAAATTTATCAATATGTATTATTTGAGATTGCCACGCCACCTTCGGTGGCTCGCAATGACAAATTAAATATCAATCTGGATAAGCTGTGTAATCTTTATCGGAACAAGTTATGCAATCTCTTTTAGAATAAAATGTCAAATTCTGAGATTGCTTCCCCTTCGCTCCACTCAGGGTTGCAATGACACAAGTTTTACTTAACTCTTACCAAATTAAAGCTTTTAAATTAAAGGAGTAAACATGAAAGAATATCCAGTTTTTAAAACAATACTTAATAGAAGAAGTATTAGAGACTATACTGATGAACAAATTATAGATGAGGAAATAAATCAGATTTTAGAAAGTGGTAGATGGGCACCTTCTGCTAATAACTATCAACCTTGGAGATTTTTGATAATTAAAGATGCTAAAAAAATTGAGGATTTAAGCCAATTTACAAAATATGCTAATATCATGCGAAAATCAAAGGTAAATATACTGGTATTTTTAGATAAAAAATTTCAAGGTGATAGAGTTAAAAGCCTTCAATCAATAGGAGCATGTATTCAAAATATGCTACTTACTGCACATGAACTTGGAATTGGTACCTGCTGGATAGGAGAAATAGTAAATAGACATGAAAAAGTAGAGAAATTTCTAAATCTTCCAGAGAATCTTGAATTAATGGCTCTTATCACACTTGGAAAAATTCCTTCAAAAAAGAGAGAGAGTAATAGAATTCTCTTAAATGATTTAGTTATAAAATCAGAGTTAACCAAATAGCTATAGTAAATAAATTTTTAAAGGAATTAATAATAAAATCAAAATAACTACCAAAACCTACATAAATAGATTTATAGTGAATTTAAAAGAAGCTTCTTTTTTTAGGAAACAATACTAAATAAATAGGTATAAATAAAATAAAAAATAAATAATATTTTTATTGCTGAAAATAAATAATATTTTAGTAAAAGGAGAAGAAATAAAGATTAAATGGTTAGGACATGCAGCTTTTTTAATTACATCAGATACTAATATAAAAATTATTACTGATCCTTATCAAGCTGGTGGAGGAATTAAATATGCTCCTATAACCGAAAAGGCAGATTATGTGACTATTAGCCATCAGCATTTTGATCATAACTATACAAATGATATTAGGGGAAATCCAATAATCATTCGAGGAGTAGGCTTACATCAAGAAGAACTTTTTACTTTCAAAGGAATTGATTCTTTTCACGATGATAGAGATGGAGAACTTAGAGGTAAAAACACAATATTCTGCTTTAATGTTAATGACATAAATATTTGCCATTTAGGAGATTTGGGACATCTTCTATCTCAGGATAAAATTGAAGAAATTGGTAAAGTAGATATACTATTAATTCCTGTTGGAGGAACATATACAATAGATGCTAATCAAGCAACAGATTTATGCAAAAATATAAATCCCAAAGTGATAACTCCTATGCACTTTAAGACTCCAAAATTGAATTTTCCCATTACTGATGCAAGACCCTTTAT
Source organism: Actinomycetes bacterium (assembly GCA_030612085.1). Lineage (GTDB taxonomy): Bacteria > Actinomycetota > Humimicrobiia > JAHJRV01 > JAHJRV01 > JAHJRV01. The sequence continues at coordinate 692 of JAUWOM010000039.1, read as the reverse complement.
TTCTGGGAAAGAAAATGTAAAGGAATTAGATTCAAGTGAAATAGAAATTACAAAAGAACAACTTCCAGTAGATACAGAAATAATTGTTTTAAAACCCGCACTCTAAACTTTCTTTATCATTCCTTTACTTCTTTCAGAATGATATATTTTTTGTCAAGTGAATCTGTTGTATTTATTTTATGCAGCAAATTTATGAGAGGTTTCTGTCTTTTTTTTGTTTTTTTCAAATGAGCTTTGTTTTGAAGTTCTTAAATTTTTTCTAATATTTCTTGTTTGATGCCTGATAAGTAAAGCAGTACCAATCAAAAATACACCTAATGCAAATCTTCTACCAGGTGTTTTTGTAATTTTTTCTAATGTCTCAGTGGTTTTTGTAAGTGCTGGTGTATAGAACTTCTTTTTACCGACTTTACTTATACTTCCCATTACCCCACCAGTAAAAAAATCAGGTGCTTTAAAAATAGTATCTTTTAAACTATCCATCTTAAGTAAGCTTTCTTGAAGAAGATCCAATTTATTTCTACATTTTTCACAAACATCTAAATGATGTTTTACTTCTTCTCTGATGGATAATTTAAGATCCTTATCCAAAAAAGCTGGTAAGTGTTTATCTACTTCAGAACATTTCATTTAAAATTCCTTTAATTTATAAATAATCAGGGATAAAAATATTATTAATAGAATATTATATA
>JAUWOM010000051.1 GCA_030612085.1 Actinomycetes bacterium | reverse complement strand
GATTATTGTTAAATTATCAATATCTCTACTTTTATCAAGATAATTACTTAAAGCAATTTTAAGTTTCTCTATGCCTTCTTCATCCCCTGAAATCCAATAATTAATTGTTAATGGATAGGATGAAATATCCAATTTTTTATCAAAAATATCTATATTGTCTAATTTAAGAACTTTCAATCTCTTATTTAATTCTTCAAATGGGATTATTGACCAGATATTTTGATCTTTCCAGGATAACTTTAAAATTTCCTCTATTGATAATATATTAATGAGTATATTCTCAGCAGGAGGTCCTAATAAATTTGTTAAAGAGGTTAAAGTATCATTAGATATTAAAAGAGTGGGTGTACTTCTATTATTGGTAAGATAGTCCAAAGCTCCGGTTTCTCCTTGCCAGTATAGTTTTATATCATTCCAATTGATATTGTCAGCATATGTAAAAAATGGAACAACTGGAACTAAAATCTGTGTATAAATTTCAGTATAAAATTCTATATCTTCAATCTCTTTTTTTACACTTATTTTTAATTCAGCATTATCAATCTTACTTATAAGTATAAAATTATTGGGTTGAGCATCTACGACTTTTTTGAAGGCTTGTTTTAAAAAAAGTGGTGTATCCTCGTCTACATATATTGATATAGGAGTAGGTGATGGCTTTGTTTCAGATAGTTTTTCAGAAGTCTCCTCACTTTTTTCTTCAGGAACTTCTGTAATAGCTTCTTTTTGACAACCAAAGACCAGTAGTAAGATTAAAATAAATAAAAATAGCGATATAAATTTTAAAGTTCTCATTTTATAACAGAAATTATATAAATTTTAATTATAAATCTTTCTTCTTTTTACCCCACTTAGAAATTTTATATGAAATTAAGAATCATGCTAAATATATAATATAGAAATATTTTAACCTATAATATCTTTATGTTAAAATTTAATTGAAAATTTAATAATAGTTAAATATTAGGGGAGCGTAAGTGCGCTGAGATTATGGTTATCCCAAATACCCTTTGAACCTGATCTGGATAATACCAGCGTAGGGAGTATTACTTATTATATATAATTAATCACTAATTAATTATTGTTTATATAATAATCTATAAAGGCGACCTAAGCTCCATGAATCAGGTCGCTTTTTTATATGTTAAAGGAAGGTGATGCTAATAAAAAAATGTATTTATTAATAAATCATTTTTCTAAATTTTTTATAAGTTGCCAGTTTGAGAGTAATGATTAGAAAAAATAATAAATGTTTTTAAGGAGGCTAAAATGACAGACAATAAATATGCGTGGAGAACAAGAGATATAATGATGGTTGCCACAATAGGTGTTATTTTTGGAATTCTGTTCTACTTTTGGAATATGTTGTGGGATGTACTAAAACCATTATTCCTATTCTTCCCACCAGCTCGTCATATAATATATGGCTTTTGGTTTATACCTGCAGTACTTGTTTCATACATCGTAAGAAAACCTGGGGCTGGTCTTATCTCTGAATTAATAGCTGCAATAGTTTCTGCACTTATTGGTGCTAAATGGGGAATAGATACTGTAATTAGTGGTCTTGTACAGGGAATAGGAGCCGAGCTTATTTTTGGGCTTACGCTCTGGAAAAATTACAAAATTCCTGTTCTTATACTTGCTGGTGCAGCCTCTGCTTCTGCAGCTTGGGTTCATGATTGGATAATGTGGTATGGTGGCACAGAACCCCATATATTAGTTGCTATGCTTGTCTTCATAATAATAAGTGGAATTTTCTTAACTGGGCTGGGAAGTAAATATTTAGGTGATGCTCTAAAAGCAACAGGTGTACTTTCAGGTTTTCCCGTAGCTAAAGAAAAATCCAAGGAGTAAATAGTTACCTAAGTTGTTAGATTTGGAAAAAAATATTGAAAAGCAAGTTCTTTATTAGTATTTGCTAAGACTATAAATGCCATCTAAGTAAATAGATTTGTAAAAGATCTTGAAAGAGTCTTTAATTAATTGATAAAAATTTTATAGATTCTTGCTATTTATAGTTCATCTAATTTCTCTTAAATATTGTTAAAAATATTTAGGGTTGTAAAAATATTTCTTAAATAGTTCAATTAATTTTTTAACTGTATTTTTAAAATGAAAAAGAATCTCTATATTAATGGAGAAAAATGTCACAGATTTCAGTGAATAATCTAACCTGGCAATATGATGGCAGACTTAAACCTGCAATTTCAAATATATCTTTTGAAGTTGAAAAGGGTGAGTTCATTTTAATTTTGGGTTCATCTGGTTCAGGTAAGAGCACTCTAGCATTATGTTTAAATGGGCTTATACCCCAAGAGATGCCGGGTAAATTTAGTGGCAAGGTCAAAATTGAAGGTCTTCCAACAGACACTTTCCCTCTTTCTCAATTAACCCAAAAAGTTGGGGTGATATTTCAAGATCCAGAAAGTCAAATTGCTATGTTAAAAGTTGAAGATGATGTTGCTTTTGGACTTGAAAATAGGCTTGTACCTTTAAAAAAAATTAAAAAGCGTGTTAAAGAAAGCTTAACAAGTGTTGGACTGTTAGAATTTAAAGATGAGATAACCAGTGACCTCTCTGGTGGTATGAAACAAAAGCTTTCTCTTGCTTCTATGTTGGCACCATTACCAAATATTTTAGTCTTCGATGAACCAACATCGAACTTGGACCCAAAAAGCACTAAAGATTTATTCGATTTAATTCATAAACTAAATCAATCAGGTAAATATACAATGTTGACAATTGAGCACAAATTAGATGGTCTTATGGATATGGTAAATAGGGTTCTTATTTTAAATCCAGATGGAACATTACTTGCTGATGGTAATCCCCGTAATGTTTTAAAAAAGCATTTTTTAAAAATAAAAGAATATGGAATGTGGATTCCTACTGTTTTTTGGATTGGAATTAAACTCAAAGATAAACTTAAAGAGAAAGATATTTCTATTGAACCACCACTTACCATTGATGAAGCAGCAAATAAATTTAAACTCCTATTAAAGGATATTAAGGATACTAAAATTAAGATAGGGAAAAAAGTAGATGCAAAAGAAAAAAGGGAATCTCAAGATAAGAAAGACAAAAATGAGTATAAGAAGTTTAATCAAATAGAAGTAAAAGATTTAAATTTTGCTTATACGAATAAGAAATATGTTTTAAAAAATCTATCATTTTCAGTGTATGAAGGGGATTTTCTTGCAATTGTTGGTCCAAATGGTTCAGGAAAAACTACGCTTGCAAAAATTCTAACAGGTCTTTTAAAACCCTCGTCTGGCACAATTTCTTTATATGGTAAGAATATTTTAACAATTGACCCATTAGAAATTTCTAAAAAGATGGGGTTTGTCTTTCAAAATCCAGAACATCAATTTTTATCAGATACTATATATAACGAGATTGCTTTATCCCTGCGATTAGCTAATAAATCTGAAGATTTTATTAAAAAGAAAGTAAACTCCCTTCTCAAACAATTTGAATTGATTGAATTTAAAGAAAAAAATCCCTTTTCATTAAGTCAGGGGCAAAAAAGAAGACTATCAGTTGCAACTATGCTTCTTTGGGATCAGGATATATTAATATTTGATGAGCCTACTTATGGGCAGGATTTTAAAAATTCACAGCAGATGTGGAATATTCTAAGAGATTTAAACAGTGCTGGTAAAACAATTATAGTTATAACTCATGATATGAACTTTGTTTCCGAACTAACCGAAAAAGTTATTTTACTATTTGAGGGAGAAATTAGATTTTTTGGAGAAATTAGAGAACTATTTCAAAACAAGAAACTCCTATTTAATTCCTACTTAATGGAACCAATAGTTACAACTTTAGCTAGAACATTAAAGTTAAATTTTAAGGATGGCTCTTTTCCCATAACAATCGATGAGTTTTTGTACTTAATAAATTAATATATTAACAGAGATACTACAAATTAAATATTTATGATAAGAATAATATAAATTTTTTATGAATTTATAATATTAGTTTCGAGGGCATTTTAAACTCTAAAAATTATTACTTTTAAAAATTAAACATAACATTTAAAAATGGAGCTTAAAACTCTCCTGATTATAAGTTTGGAAAATTCCAATGCGTGAGATATTTTTTAAATATATAGATAAAAAATCAATTTTACATTCTATAAATCCATCTATAAAGTTAATTGCATTACTAACAATGTTTGTCGCGATAACTATTGTTATGGATCCAATAACATCTTTGGTTTTTTTACTTATAATAGTTTTATCAACTAAGTATCTTGCTAATTTGAAATTTAGGGAAATAGCTACCGCCATGATTCTTTCAATCTCGATGGCTTCTTTCATAGCAATATTTAATATTTTATTTTATAAAACAAATTTTATACCTAATATACCTGTTATTTTTAATATTGGTAAGTTGAAAATAACCAATGATGCGCTAAGGGTTGGGTTATCCAGGGGAATTAGGGTATTTAGCTTAATTAATCTCTCTATTATATTCGTTTCTACTACTGATGTAACTGCATTAGTTGATAGCTTAGTTCAGAATATGAGAATACCTTACAGAATTGCTTATGGAACATTGGTTGCATACAGAATGATTCCCCTTTTAAGTGATGAGTTCAATCAGATTCAAGCTTCACAAAAAATAAGAGGGGTTCTGCCTAAAAAAAACATTAGAAGCAAAATAGAATTCTTCTTCAAGCAGGCAATAACTTTAATGGTTGGTGCGATTAGAAGGTCAGATAGATTAGCTTTGGCAATGGATTCAAAGGCATTTGGAGCTTTTAAAAAAAGAAGTTTTTATAGACCAGAAAGGGTTGAGTTTAAAGATGTTATATTTTTAATTTCCACAATACTTGTGATTCTAATTACATACTATATTATGTGGAAAATTGGGTTCTTAAAAAAGCTGGGAGTATCAGCATAAAAAATTAAGATTTTTCTGCTAGTTTAAATCCTTTTTCTGTTAATGACCAAATTTTATTATATGAAGTTATTACACAACTATTTGCATATGAGCATCTTTCACATTCAGAGTGGCATTTTTCTTCTAAAAGTTTAAGATAACCACCTCTTTCTAAATCCTCAATCATTTGTAAAAGCAACTCTTTGTTAATGTCCAATTTTCTTGCAATATCTTGTAAACTATTTGAACCTTTTTTTGAAACAATTTTTAAAATTTCGTTTAACATTTAACACCCTGCACTCTGTATATTAAGTTAAAAAAATGTTGCCTATTTGATAAGCAATTATTCCACCTATTGTGGAAATTACCAGTAGAAAGACTATATTAAATATTGTCCATTTCCATGAGTTTGTTTCTTTTCGAATTGTTGCCACTGTTGCTACACATGGTATAAAAAGCATCTGAAAGACCAAAAAGGATAGAGCTGATGATGGGGAAATTGCTTTTTTTAAAGCAAGGTCTACTCCACCACCTCCATTTGCTTTTCCATATAAGATATTTAATGTAGAAATTGAGTTCTCTTTCGCTATAAAACTGGTTAAAGAAGCTAACATCATACGCCAGTCAAAACCCATAATTCTTCCAACAGGGGTTAAATATTTTCCAAAAGTTGCTAAAAAGCTCGTTTCTATTTCTCCAGTAGGAAGGGTCGTAAATAACCATACAATGATAGAAACTATTAATATGAGGGTACCCGCTCTAACTAAAAAAGATTTTGTTTTATTTAGCATAGAAATTCCTATAGTTTTTAAGTTTGGAATGTGATAAAGAGGTAGCTCCATTATGAAGGCTGTTTTCTCCCACTTAAAAAATATTTTATTTATTAAAATCCCTGATATAACTAAAATTACCAAACTCAATGCAACCAACCCCCATGAAACCATAGCAGCAGAACCTCCAAAAAATATCGGGGTAATAAAAGTCAGTACTGCCATACGAGCTGTACAAGGTATTAAAGGAGTAAGTAGAATTGTAAGTAATCTCGCTTTAGGTGATTCTACTATCCTTGATCCCATTATAGCTGGAACATTGCATCCAAAACCTGTAAATAGTGGTAGGAAAGATTTTCCATGTAGTCCCATTAAGTGCATGAATCTGTCCATAACATATGCAGCTCGAGCCATATATCCAACATCCTCTAAAAAACCAAAAATGAAAAAGAATATTAAAAATATTGGAATAAATGTAAGAACAGTACCAGTACCACCAATAACTCCATCAATTAATAATCCTTTAAACCAATTTGGTGCTCCTATCAGTTTTTCCATAATTAAATTAGAGCTTCCTTGAACGAGATACTGATCAAGAATATTTTGTAATGGTGCTCCAATTGAATAAGTCAACCAAAAAATTAAACCTAATATACATATAAGAATAATAAATCCCCAAAAAGGGTGTGTTGCTATATTGTCTAAAATACGAGTAATTGTTACTTGCCCTACTTTTGGTCTTATTATGGCTGCTCTTGTTAATCTACCTATCCAGTCATATCTACCAGAGGCAACAGCTAAATAAGCATCCTCATGTTTATATAAAATTTCATGAACATTTTTCCAACTATTTTCATCTAATTTTTCTTTCATCATTTTAGTGATCTCTTCATCGCCTTCTAATAGCTTTATTGCAATCCACTTCGTTTTATAAGGTTCTGGCGTTTCATTTTCTATTAAAGATTCTATTTTCTCTAAGACTTCTTGATGGTCTTCCCTTATGCTTGGAATTTTAGGTTTATATAAGAATTTTTCTTCATAAATTTCTTCAATCGATTTTAATAATTTCTTTATTCCAACACCTTTTGTAGCAATCATAGGTATTACTGGTATGCCTAAAGCAGTCTGTAAAACCTTGTATTCAATTTTCATCTTATGAGAAGTGGCAACATCAATCATATTTAATCCAACTATTACAGGAACACCAAGTAATATAAGTTCGGCTACTAAATACAGGTTCCTTTCCAAGTTTGCTGCATTTATTACAGCTACTACAACATCTGGATGATTTTTTATTATAAAATCCCTCGCAATAATCTCTTCAATGGAATTCGCTGTTAAGCTATAAGTTCCAGGAAGATCAACTATTTCAAAAACATAGTTATTGAATTTGCAGGTTCCTTCTTTTCTTTCCACAGTTTTACCTGGCCAATTTCCAACATGTTGATGAAGACCAGTCATAATATTGAATACAGTGCTTTTACCTACATTGGGTTGACCAGTAAGAGCTACTGTAATTCTTTTCTTTTCTCTCAATAAATTATCATTCATCATTTTTACACCCTTCTGCTTTTAATAATTTATTTTTTGTGGTTTCTACGTTTTCTTTTCCATCTGTGTCCTCTTTCAACTTTTTCACTTTCCTCCATATCATCATCGTTATCGCTTTCCTCTATGATTACTTTCATAGCCTCACCTCTACCCAATGCTAT
>JAUWOM010000040.1 GCA_030612085.1 Actinomycetes bacterium | reverse complement strand
TCTAAAATGCTTTTAAAAATATACCACAAAGTATTTAAAAGATTTAATAAAAAGTGTAAACTATTCTCATTTTATAAGAGATAACATAAAAATTTGCTAAAATTTATAAATTCTCATAAAGATTATATAATAAACAAGTATATTTATATTTCTTATACAAATTATTTCCTATTCACTAAATTATATTTCTTATAATGAGAAATATAATAAAATAGGTACAGTGTTAGAGATTTACTCTAATTAAAAAATATTTAGATTTATATCCTATATGAGGTGATTTTAAATGAAACAGATTAAAAAAAATGAAAATTGTAAAAAGAAAATGGAGATAAAACTTGATTTTAAGAATGTTATGGAAGATTCAATTGGAAGTGAACATGGAGTCTCAAATAGTGATATAGATAATATAAGAGAAAAAATAGCAAATGCTCATAAAAGAGTGTTAGATGGTAGAAAAAGTGGTGAATTAGGTTTTTATCAATTACCCTATCAAGATAAAGAGGTCTCTGAAATTTTAGATATTTCTGAAGATATTAAAAATAAATTTGATAACTTTGTAGTCTTAGGTATTGGTGGATCAGCCTTGGGAAATATAGCACTTCACAATGCTTTAAATCACAAATTTTACAATCTATTACCCAAAAAAGATAGAAATGATTGTCCAAGGATTTTCTTTTTAGATAATATTGACCCCAAATTAATTAAGGAACTTATTGATATTATAGATTTAAAGAAAACAGTTTTTAATGTTATTACAAAATCAGGAAGTACAAGTGAAACAATAGTGAATTTTTTAGTCTTTTTGGATTTATTAAAAAGTGCTGTTGGAGATGATTGGAAAAAGCATATTATCATAACTACAGATCCAGAAAGAGGAGATCTGAGAAAACTGGCTGAAGAAGAAAGTATTATTTCACTTTCAGTACCTCTAAATGTTGGTGGAAGATATTCAGTGCTATCTCCAGTAGGACTACTTTCAGCAGCAGTTTCAGGAATAGATATTAATCAACTTCTCTCAGGTGCTGCTTATATGGATAAATTATGCTCATCATCTGAGTTTGATAAAAATCCTTCTTTTGAACTCGATAAAAATCCAGCCTATAAATCTGCAGCTTTACTTTATTTAGAATATGTAAAAAATAAGAAAAATATCACAGTTTTTATGCCCTATTCAAATTCACTGATTGGAATTGCTGATTGGTTCAGTCAAATCTGGGCTGAAAGCCTGGGAAAAAAATACTCCTTAGAAAACGAGGTTGTAAATACTGGATTCACCCCAGTTAGTGCTCTTGGTACCACAGATCAACATTCCCAATTACAACTTTATGTTCAAGGACAATATGATAAGGTAATCGTTTTTGTTGAGGTAGAAAATTATAATAGCCAGATTGATATACCAAAATTATATCCAGAATTTAATAGCTTTGAATATTTGGGAGGAAAAAGCATTAATCAATTAATCAACTTAGAGAAACAGGGTACGGAACATGCTCTGGTTAAAAACAATAGACCAAATTACACGATAAAATTGCCTGAGATAAATGCTTTTACTATTGGACAACTCCTTTTTATAATAGAAGTTCAAACTGTTTTTATGGGTGCTTTACTAAATATCAATCCTTTAGACCAACCTGGAGTAGAAGAAGGAAAGATATATGTATGTAAAAAATTAGGCAGAAAAGGCTATTAAATCTTAATATAATTTTATACCAAATCAATGATAGAGCGCTTGGTGGGTAGCGCTCTATCACAAGATAAGGAGGAATTATCTTTTAAAAAAATAAGGTCACCATTGAAATCATGTGTGACCTTACCACCAATCCTTCAATGCTTACGGAGTTAGCTGACGGGTTCGGGTCGAAAGATGTTAACCCTACTTGCTTTCGCAAGATTCACCCCAAAAAAAGGTTCCTCCGCTTCTTACAAATTAAGCAATTTATTTAATTTTCAGTTCTTAAATTATATTTTAAAAAAAATTTTATGTCAAATTTTATGCTAAAAATTAATTCTTATTCTTAAATTTGCTACTAAAATACTTTTCATTTGAATAGCAAGTAATATAATAATCTATAATAAATGTATATTATTGGTAAGTCAGGTTAACACTTTTAATAATTTTAGTTTATTTAATTATTCTAATAAATTTAAGATTTCAATATTCTTTTATTAAAAAAGGGAGTATAGATGAAAAATAACAACTATCAGGCTGAGTATTACAAAATAAAGATGGTAGAACCTTTAAAAAAAACTACAAGAGAATATAGGAAAAATCTTTTAAAAAAGATAGGATATAACCTATTTTATCTTGATTCTAAAGATGTATTTATAGACTTGCTAACTGATAGCGGTACATCTGCTATGAGTGATAGCCAGTGGTCAGCGATGATGGTTGGAGATGAAGCATATGCAGGAAGTAGTAGTTTCCACCATTTAGAAGATGCGGTTAAAAAAAATATGGGATATAAATATGTTCTTCCTACACATCAGGGAAGAGCTGCTGAGAATATCTTATTTTTAATAATGATAAAAAAGGGAGATTATGTCCCGAACAATATGCATTTTGATACTACAAAAGCTCATATATTACATAAAAAGGGAATTCCAATAGATGTAGTATGTGACGAAGCTTTTAATACAACATCAAATTATCCATTTAAGGGAAATATTGATATTGATAAATTAAAAAATTTAATAGAAGACAAAGGAAAAGACAAAATCCCACTGGTTATGATAACTATTACTTGTAATAGCGGTGGTGGACAACCTGCTTCAATGGAAAATATTAAGAAAGTAAGAGAATTAACAAAAAAATATGATATACCATTTTTTCTTGATGCTTGCAGATTTGCTGAAAATGCTTACTTCATCAAAAAAAGAGAGATAGGCTATGAAAATAAGAGCATTAGAGAAATAGTATTAGAAATGATGAGTTATAGTGATGGATGTACTTTTAGTGGTAAGAAAGATGCACTTTCCAATATTGGTGGTTTTTTGGCACTAAATGATGAGAAACTCTATATAGAAGGAGCTACATGGTTAGTACTGTTTGAAGGATTTATTACATATGGTGGTATGTCAGGAAGGGATATGGAAGCAATGGCACAAGGTCTTGAAGAAGTATTAGATGAGAATTATTTAGAAACACGCGTAAAACAGGTAGAGTATCTTGGTAATAAACTTCTTGAAGCTAATATTCCAATTATTCAGCCAATAGGAGGTCATGCAGTATATGTTGATGTTAAGAAATTTTTATCTCATATTCCACAGGATAATCTTCCAGGACAGGCATTAGCAGTTGAGCTTTATTTAGAAGCAGGTATAAGAAGTGTGGAAATAGGAACAGTTCTTGCAGGAAGAGAACCAATAACATGGGAAAATATCCATCCAAAGCTTGAACTTTTAAGACTGGCTATACCAAGAAGAGTTTATACTAATGCTCATATTAATGTTGTTGCCAATGCGTTAATTAATATTTATAAAAGGAGAGAAAATATAAAAGGATATAAATTTATATATGAACCACCGAGATTAAGACATTTCTTGGCTCGATTTAAACCGATATAAATTAATTTTTTAACTCTTAAAAGATATGTGTTTAACTCATTTAGCTCTACACTTCAATTTATTTTAATATGTTGCAAGTCCTAAATAATATTTAGAAATTAGAGGAATTTACGTTGAGATCGCAGTGCAAAAGACCGACCATCTATGGCTCTTGATACAGCTAATATCCCATCCAAATGATCACATTCATGTTGTAATAGCTCCGATAAATCATCCTTCAAGGTCATGTTATGCTCTTTCCATTCAAAATCAAGAAATCTAATATCACACCTTGCATACCTGCTGACATAGACAAGTAAGTTTGGAAAACAAATGCAATCATCCCAAAGCTGTATCATCTCTTTACTTTTGTTTGTAATTATTGGATTAATAAAAACCTGAGACTTATCTATTTCCATATAGATAATTCTTTTCATAATACCAATTTGTGGAGCAGCTATTGCTCGACCAGCACCATAGTTTTTACGAAAATCCAATAATGTATCTTTTAAGTCTGTAATAACTGGTTTCAACAGTTCCAACTCATCATGTTTAATTGGGTCACATACTTGGTACAATTTTGGATTTCCTAATAGTAAAACATCTCTAACTGCCATTTTTTCTCCTTATAGTCTATGAATTAGTAGAACTAAACTGAATCCTAGTAGTTTAAATACACTCAATAATCTTATATATAAGGAATTAAAATTGATAATTTTTTCTTTATGATTTTTTTCTCTTAAAAGTCAGTTGATCACCTTTAGTATCTATTAGTACAAAATCTCCTTCATTAAACTCTCTAGAAAGAAGTTTCATAACCAGTTTATCCTGTATGTCTTTTTCTATAACCCTCTCAAGTGGTCTAGCTCCATAAGCTGGTTCATATCCTTTATTTGCTAAGAGTTCTTTAGCTTTATTAGTTATTTCAATGTCAATATTTTTGACTTTTAATCGTTCTTTTAAACATTTAACCTACAAATCAACTATTTTCTTGATTTCTTCTTTTCCAAGTTTGTGAAAGATTATTATATCATCTATTCTAATATCACTTTACTTTCTAAAGTTAAGTTTATGAATATCTTAATGAAAATTGTGATAATATAATGCACAATAAATAAAAATAATATTATGCATTTAAAAATAAAGTTAGCTTGACAAAAATGAAGTATTTTGTTAATATAATTTGTGCAAAATTAATTAAGGGAGATGTTATGAGATCCACAGTAACAATCAAGAAAGAAATTTTAGATAGACTTTTAAAAGAAACAAAGACAAAGAGTAAGGCCTCTGCAGTTAGGGAAGCCATTAATGAGTACCTTAGACGAAAAAAAATAGAGAAGATCAAATTCATGAAAGGCAAAATGGAGTTTGATTTAACAGCTGAAGAAATAAGGCATTATGAACGATAAGAAAGTTTTGATAGATACTTCAATCTGGATAGATTATTTTAAAAATAAATCCTTCATTCTCTCAGAAAAGGTAGATAAAATACTTTCAGAGGATGAAGTTTATGTTCCAAAGATAGTCATTGCTGAATTAATTCAGGGTGCTAAATCAGAAAAGGAAATTTCTATAATAGAGGATTTTATTGATGCTTTCAACATCATTGATCAAAAAGAAGATAGTTGGTTCAAAGCTGGAAAACTTTCTTATAACCTGAAAAGGAAAAGTGAAACTGTCAATTTAATTGATTGTTATATTGCTGTTATAGCTCAGGAACATAATTGTCAGATTTTTACTTTAGATGAGCATTTCAAGGAAATCCAGAAAGTCACCAAAATTCATTTAGTTTCCTAAATATACTAAATAATTAAAAAGTGAAGTATTTATAGAAGAAATTTAATAATTTTAAAATCAGTAGATTTAAGAATCACATATAATTTTTATAATTTCATCCCAATTATAGACTCTTTTACAGAGTGGGGGTAATTCTTTATCATAATGATTCCAGGGTTGATTAAAAAGTAGAGTTTTAATCCCTACTTCTGAAACCATAATAGCTTGTAATAAATTATCTTCTATGAAAATATCAATTTTCTCTTCAAGAACTGCTATACTTTTATCTTCCTGTCCAACATGTAATTTGCAGTAATCTATATTATTATCCTTTAACCATGCTATTGTGTCATCTTTATAATATTCTGGTCTCATTGAAAAGAAATATATTTCCTTATCTGAAAGTAAAGATAATGATTTTAATGCTCCTTTAATTGGTTTTAGATATCTAAAAACTTGTTTATTTTTTACTTCTTCCCAGAACTTCCCTATTTCATCTTTTGAGATTTTGAGTATTTTTTCGTAATTGTAATGTGTAATATCTTCCCTTTTTAAATTGACATTATACATTTTGTTTAGCATTGGGAGTGTATAGCTAGTAAAATTTGCAACTACTCCATCTAAATCAATTCCAATTCTATTATATTTATTATATTTTTTATTTCCCTTTCTCTTATGACAATCCATATCAAACCCTCAAATCAATATTTTACTTTTAGTGTATTAAACCATCACTATATTTAAATTTTAATCCAATTTTATTTTATTTTTAAAATAATATTGAAAATTTCTTAAAAGCCATAAAAAAATAAAATTTTTCATAAATGACTACTCTGTACCAGATATAATTATATTCATACTCCCACTTACAAATTTCTAAATAAGGACTAATTATTATAGCAAAGAGAATAAAATTTAAAAAGTATATAAAATTTAATAGTAATCATAAAATATTTTTTTTGAAAAATTAATTCTTAAAGTTTCAAAACTTGAGACATTTTTATACTTATTATCAAAAGAGGGAGATAAAGAATCATATATTAAATTAACTAAAGAAAGTAATTTTTCATTATAATTAGAATTTAAGTTAAAAAGGTAATAGATATAATAAGCTCATCAAATATGAGAGACTGAAAAAAAAATTGTTAATAAATATTAAGTGAATAACATATTAGGAGGAAGAAGAATGTCGGTTTATGAATTTGAGGGAAAAATACCGAAGATCGGAATAAATACTTATATCAGTAAATCAGCTTCCATAATTGGAGATGTTACTATAGGTGATGGTTGCTTTATTGGTCCTGGGGCAAGAATAAAAGGTGATTATGGTAAAGTTGTAATTGGAAATGAAACAAGTGTTCAGGAGAACTGTGTTGTCCATGCCAGGCCAAATGAGATATGTAAAACTGGAAATAGAGTGAATGTAGGTCATGCCTCTACATTACATGGATGCACTATAAAAGATAATGCAGTGATAGGAATGGGAGCAATCATCAGTGATTGGGCATTTGTAGGAGAATGGGCAGTTGTAGGAGAAGGAGCAGTCGTAAAACAAAACCAAAAGATTCCTGATGGTAAAATTTGTGTTGGTGTTCCAGCAAAAATTATTGGTGAGATAAAAGAGGATTACAAAAAAGAATATGAATATTTTAAAGATACTTATGTTAATCTTGCAAAAAGATATATCAAAAGCCTAAAAGAAATAAAAATTGACAAAGAATAAACTTAAGAAGTAAATTACATGCCAAAAAATAGACGCTGAGCTAACTTTGTGTCTAAACCTGCATCTAAAACCTTCTGCGCGCATTTTTCTATATCATATTCCAACCTTATCATTTCTATTTTATTTTTATCTGAATCGTAAAATAGAAACGACGACCTTGAATCGTAATCTCTTGGTTGACCCACTCCGCCAGGATTTATCATATAATAGTCCATTTTTCTAAGTTTTAATAACTCTTTTCCAGTATGGTCTTTGAAGTTGCCTTTTAGAGTATGATGATATATAGCTCTTCTATGTGTATGTCCAAAAAAACATAAATTTATGGAATTTTTTAAAAGATATTCAAAATGATGTCTTGCTTCTTGCAGTGTAAATATATATTCATCCCTATTTACCGGAGAACCATGAACAATAAAAAAATCTGAATCAATAGAACAATTCTCACTGAGACTCTCTAAAAATATGAAGTTCTTAGGGGAAATCATCTTTTTTGTCCAGAGAATAGCTTGTTTTGCAATGATGTTAAAAAAATTTATATCTGCTTTTCCAATAACAGCTGCATCGTGATTTCCCAAAATACATTGAATATTTTCATCCTTAGCCAATTCAATGCACTCATTCGGATTTGCATTATAACCAACCAAATCTCCTAAACAGATTATTTTATCTACTTTTTCCTGATGTATCCTATCAATCACTACCTGGAAAGCTTCCAAATTGGAATGAATATCTGAAATTATCGCATATTTCAAATTTTTTCCCTTTCATTAAAATTTATAGGTAAACTCTTGAATATTATGTATTTTTCAAATTTTACTTAAAATTTGAGATTAACACAATGTTTGCAATATAATGCATAATATTATATCATTTCAAAATTAAATTTTTATTACTTAGTTTTAATTTAAGGGAGAAGCATATGAGAAACATCTCAATTGAAGAATTGAAAAGCAGTCTTGTTGAGAAACAACAGGTAGAGTTAGTAGAACGAAAAGGAATAGGACATCCTGATTCAATTTGTGATGCTATTATGGAGAAGGTTTCTGTTGCCTTATGTAAAGAATATATGAATGTTTTTGGAAAAATAGCTCATCATAATATTGATAAGGCATTATTAGTAGCAGGTAAGTCAAGTCCTAAAATAGGTGGTGGAACTATTGATGAACCTATGCGATTAGTATTTGGGGATAGAGCTGTTTATGAATATAAAGATAAGAAGATTCCCGTTGGAGAGATAGCTATAGATACAGCCAAAAAATGGTTCAAAGATAATTTACGTTTTGTGGATCCAGAAAAACATGTTATTTATCAAAATGAGATAAAACCTGGTTCCCCAGAACTAATGGATATTTTTGATAGAGAAGTTATTGGAGCAAATGATACTTCAGCTTCAGTTGGTTATGCTCCTTTTACTGAAACTGAAAAAATAGTAATTAATATAGAAAAATTTCTTAATTCAAAAGAATTTAAGGAAAAATTTCCTGAGTGTGGAGAGGATATTAAAGTTATGGCTTACAGACAGAAGAGAAATCTAACTCTCACAATAGCCATGGCTTTTGTTGATAGATTTATTGGTAGTGAGAAAAAATATTTCGATCGCAAAAAAGAAATTCAATTAGCTATTTCAGATTTTATAAGTAAAAATAACCTGAATTTTGATAAAGTTAATATCGATATTAACACTCTCGATGACCCTAAGCGTGGAGTAGAAGGTATGTATTTAACGGTTATAGGTACCTCAGCTGAAGGTGCTGATTGTGGTCAGGTAGGTCGAGGAAACAGAGTAAATGGTGTAATAGCACTTAATAGACCCATGAGTACAGAGGCAGCTGCTGGTAAAAATCCTATC
>JAUWOM010000038.1 GCA_030612085.1 Actinomycetes bacterium | reverse complement strand
GCTAAAATTCCAGGAGCGACCCATATACCTTTTGATGAACATAATGCTCCAGAAATTGCGAAAAAGATAATAATGAGAGCTATAGACAATTTTGTTAATAGAAATGGCACAAGAATTCCAAATATAAGTAGTCCATTGGTTGCTGGATTTTCACATGAATATATAAATTACATGTTGGGAGGAAAATATAGGGCATCTTTTAGACCACTTAATGATGCAATAATTGATGGAAGAATCCAAGGTGTAGTTGGAGTAGTTGGTTGTAATAATCCAAGAGTAGCACATGATCAATCTCATAATTATCTGGTTAAAGAATTAATTTCAAGGGATTATTTGGTAGCTCAAACTGGATGTGGAGCAATTGCTTGTTCAAAATATGGCTTACTTACACCTGAAGCAATGAAATATGCTGGTGAAGGGTTAAGGTCTATTTGTGAAACAGTTGGTATCCCACCAGTTCTACATTTAGGTTCCTGTGTGGATAACTCAAGAGCATTAACAATTTTTGCTCAGGTTGTTCGTGAAGGTGGTTTAGGAGAAGATATAAGTGATCTTCCTGCTGCTGGAATTGCACCTGAATGGATGAGTGAGAAAGCACTATCAATAGGAACTTATTTTGTTGCATCAGGTCTTTATGTTTTATTTGGTGTTGGTTCACCAGTTGGGGGAAGTGCTGAAGTTACTGAGATGATAGGCAGTGGATGGGAAAATATAGTAGGAGGAAAATTAGAATTTGAACCAGACCCGGAAAAAATATTGGAAAAAACAATTAACCATATACAGAAAAAGAGAAAAGCTTTAGGAGTACATGAAAAGAAAGAAAGAGTATTATTTGACATGGAAACAAGGAGGGAGTTAGAAATTGAGTAAAATAATTGCATCGGCAGCAATTAGAGGCGCTCACCAGAAGGTGAAAGAAGCCCGAGAGATGTTAGATAAAGCATTAGAACAGTTTGGACCAAAACAGGAGGTTGAGTTTCCCAATACAGGTTATTATTTACCCATAATATATGGAATAACAGGAATAGCAATTAAGACATTGGGAGACATGCCACCAGTTTTGGAGGAGGCTGAAAAGCTTTTACCAC
Source organism: Actinomycetes bacterium (assembly GCA_030612085.1). GTDB lineage: Bacteria > Actinomycetota > Humimicrobiia > JAHJRV01 > JAHJRV01 > JAHJRV01. Next base: position 8,217 of record JAUWOM010000038.1, on the reverse strand, counting down.
CCATACCTAAAGAAAAAATATGGCTCCCATATTTAGGTAATGCTTTAGATGCTGGAATGGCAACACTTTTTGCAGAGGAGATTATGGAAGCAATAAAGTATGTCATGGGTCCAAATCCTGTAGAAGGTATATGGCTTGGAGCAGCAGAGGATTTGATAATAAGGGAAAGAGGAATAGAATTTGTAGATGGCTCTGCTCCAGGATTTGCGGCTGTTATTGGAGCTACTCCAACAAATGATATTGCAGTAAAAATTGCTAGGGAACTTCAGCAAAAGAGTATCTATGTATTTATGTCTGGAAATACTAAAGGAAAGGCATTTGCTGAACAACTGGTTGAAGAGGGCATTGACTTAGGATGGGAAACCAGACTTGTTCCATTTGGAAAGGAAATAGGATCTACAGTTTACTCACTTGGTTTTGCAACGAGAGCAGCACTGACTTTTGGTGGAGTAAAACCGGGAGACTATAGAAGAATCCTTCTCTATAACAAGAACAGGATTTTTGCATTTGGACTTGCATTAGGTGAAGTTACAGATGAGAAGTATGCTAATGCAGCAGGAGCTATAAATTTTGGATTTCCAATCATAGCAGATACAGATATCCCCGCAATTCTTCCAAGAGGAGTTTGTACCTATGAACATGTAGTACCTGAAGTACCACTTAAAGAAATAGTTTCAAAAGGGATAGAGGTAAGAGGACTTAAAATCATTATTACAGAAGTACCTGTACCAATTCCATACGGTCCAGCATTTGAAGGTGAGAGAGTTAGAAAAGAAGATATGCATGCTGAATTTGGAGGAATGAAAAGTAAATGTTTGGAATTTTTATATACCAAAGATTTAGCTGAAGTTGAGGATGGGAAGATTGAGTTATTTGGTCCAGATATAGATAGTATTGAACCTGGTAATGCAATTCCATTAGCAATCATTGTAGAAGTTGCAGGGAGGGATATGCAACCTGACTTTGAACCTATATTAGAAAGACAGATACATCACTTTATAAATTATGGTCATGGTTTATTACATATTGGTCAAAGAGATATTGCCTGGATAAGAATAAGTAAAGATGCTTATAATGCTGGATTCAGAATGGATGATATTGGAAAAATAATTCACGCAAAGTTACATGGTGACTTTGGAGCTATTTTGGATAAAGTTCAAGTAAAACTATATACAGATGAGAAAAAGGTAGAAGAACTTTTAAAAGTTGCTAAACCAGTCTATAAAGCGAGGGACGATAGAATTGGTGCACTAACTGATGAGAGCGTAGATACTTTCTATTCCTGCACGCTATGTCAATCATTTGCTCCAAACCATGTGTGTGTTATTTCACCAGAAAGGCCAGGACTCTGTGGTGCGTACAATTGGCTGGACGGAAAAGCATCTAATCAGATAAATCCCACTGGACCAAATCAGCCAGTTAAAAAAGGAGAAACAATTGATAACCATCTTGGGGTATGGAAAGGTGTTAATGAATTTGTTTATAAAAATTCTCACCAAACGCTTGCTTCATTTAGTGCATACTCAATGATTAATGATCCTATGACTTCATGTGGTTGTTTTGAAACAATAGTTGCAGTTCTTCCAATGACAGGTGGAGTAATGGTTGTTCCGAGAGAACACCCTGAAATGACTCCATGTGGAATGAAATTTTCAACACTGGCTGGTTCTGTTGGTGGTGGAGTACAGACACCAGGCTTTATTGGAGTTAGTAAGTTCTTCTTAACGAGCAAAAAGTTCATAAAAGCAGATGGTGGATTTAATCGTTTAGTTTGGATGCCAAAAATGTTGAAGGAGGAGATAAGGGAGGCATTACAACACAGAGCAGATGAGTTGGAAATCCCGGATTTTCTGGACAAGATTGCGACTGAAGAAAATGCTGTAACAGAAGAGGAAGTTCTTAAATTTATACAAAAAGTAGGACATCCAGTATTAGAAATGGAATCAATGTTCTAAATTAGATTTACAAGATAATAAAAATATTAAATTCTAATTAAAGAAGAAGTATCAAAAGATTTGAGCATAGTTTCTTAACTAAAATGTCTTCGAAACCATGCTACAAATCTCTAAAAATATAAACTTTATAAAAATAAAATATTTGGAGGTTATAGTGGAAAAGGAAGTATTAATAACTAAAGATATGACTATTGGAGAAGTTGTAACTAAATATCCTCAAACTATGCCAGTTTTTTTTAGCCATGGTCTTCCATGTGTGGGATGCCATGTTGCTAATTGGGAAAGTATCGAGGAGGGAGCACTTGCTCATGGGATAAAAAATGTTGAAGCGTTAGTTAAGGATTTAAACAAAATTGCTGAGCAAGCTAATATTAAATAGAAAATATTAACATAATATTTTCTTAATCTATAATATTCTCTTAAATATCCACATTAGGAGTTAGTTTGAATCAAAATCTATTTGAAAATTATGAATTTATTTTCATAGTAGTATTTGTTCCATTAATCATAATAATTTTGTTTTATTTATTACAAAAATTTGTTAATTTCATTTCTGGTAAATCAACCACTACTAAATCTTCTAAAGAAATGCATCCAAAAAGTTACAATTTGCAAACATTTACTATAAGCTATTTAGAACCTATTCTTATTGTGATAATACTTTTTTATGAGGTGGGTTTATTATTTTTTGGAGGTTTAATAGTGTTATCTTCACTTAATGGAAAATTTATAGCTACAGTTATGACTATTTTAATCTTATTATTTATTTTGGGCTTAATTTTAATATATAGAATGTATAGCATAAAGTAGTTAAAATGCTATTAAAATATTAACAAGTTAAAAGGTAATTACCTTATTATAATTCTAATCAACTTTAATAAGTATTAAAAATGTTATTAAAATATCAAGAAGCTAAAAAATGTATTTAATGTTTACAAGCAATGTGTAATAACAGGATAAAAATATATGTTAGATAGACCTAAACATTTAAGAAAAATTAAATTCCTGAATAGATTAAAAAATTGGGTGAAGTTAACATCTATAAATGTATATTGCTTTTCATCGGGATGTTGTGGAGATGAAATTTTGGCAACCTATGGTCCCGTTTATGACCTTGAGAGATTGGGAGTAAATTTTGTCTCTTCTCCAGAAAGAGCAGATGTCCTAATGATAGCGGGAACCATCACCAAAGAAATGAAACCCATCTTAGAAGATTTATATAACAACACTGAAGATAAGAAGGTGGTAATAGCGGTTGGCTCATGTGCAATAAATGGGGGTCCTTTTTACAAAAGCGATTATATATTAAATGGAGTAAAAGAAATTTTTAATGTGGACCTTTATGTACCAGGTTGTCCACCAAGACCAGAAGCAATTATATATTCAATTTTAAGATATAAGGAAAGGTTTAAATAACAAACCAAAAATATTAACAAAATATTGAATTTTAAAAGAGGGTGTAAAAAATAGATACTTATAGCATATATATTGAACCTAAATTTACGCCATTTGGATTTCCCATTGGATTAAATATTGACTTAAAAGAAGATGTGGTTGTTAATTTGAATCCAGATTTTGGATATTTGAGGACTGGTGTTGAAAAAATAATTGAGGGGATAGAAATTGATAATGTTATTCCATTTATTAATAGAGTTGATAATAGCAGTGCGATATCTGTCGAACTTGTATATTGTATTGCCTTAGAAAATTATTTCAAAATAGAGGTACCCATAAGAGCAAAATTTATTCGGGTAATTCTCAGTGAACTTTCGAGAATATCCAGTCATATACTATTTTTAACCAAGTTGGCGAATGCATTGGGTATGAATATGCCACTTCATTATTGCTTGAGAGAAAGAGAAGAAATACTTCATCTTATAGAGGTTGCAACAGGATCGAGACTAACTCCAAATTTTGTAAGAATTGGGGGTATAAAAAGTGATTTGAGCAAGCAGTTTTTTGACAAATTAAAGGAAATTTTAAAGGGTTTTAGAAAAAAGGTCCATGAGCTAAGAGTATTTTTCTTAGAGAATGAGTTGGTAGTTAATAAACTAAATAATTTGGGTGTTTTAGTAAAAGAAGATGCTATTAAATTAGCTATTAGTGGTCCAAACCTAAGAGCCTTGGGAGTATCCCAGGATATTAGAAAAAATGATAATTATGAAATATATGATGAGTTTAATTTCAAAGTGCCCATTGGTGATAGAGGAGATAGTTTGGACAGATGTATGGTTAGAATAGAGGAAATAGAACAATCTATTTCTATTATTTCACAGGCTCTTTATAAAGTGCCAGAGGGAAAAATAAGAACATATGGTGAAGTTAATACTCAATTAATGGAAAATATATATAGCCATGTTGAATGTCCCCATGGTGAACTTGGTATGAATATATCAGTAAGTGAGGGTAGAATAGCTAAATTAAGCATAAAAGGACCCTCATATAATAACCTGTTTGCTTTTTCAAAAGCAGTTATAGGTGAAAAACTCGAGGATATTGAATTAATACTGGCAAGTTTTGATATCTGTGTGTGCGAGGTAGATAAATGATTTTAAAAAATTTATTGTTAAAAGCTTTATATTTCTTACTATTCCTATTTTTAGGAGTATATATAATTATTTACCTTCATAAGAAAACATTAGCTCATATGCAATCAAGAAGAGGCCCATTACAAACTGGTTTTCATGGAATTTTACAAATATTTTCTCAAATTTTGAAATCACTTTTAAATTGGCCAAAATTATTTACCAGCTGGCAAGATCTATCTAATAACATTGGAGTGGTGATCTCATTTACATTTGCCATATTAGCCTTTCTGTTAATTCCCCTGACAGAAGATATTTTCTTAATGAATATTGAGATGTCCCTGCCACTTTGTCTTTCTTTTATTATGATATCCAACATGGGTGCATTTCTTTCAATTAAGAAAGTTAAATTAAATATGAATAAAATGACAGCTTTATTAGATAGAATATCTACTGTTCTTATATTTAGCATTCCATTATTCATATCATCTATGGGGCCCGTGATAGTTTCGTCATCTTTTAATCTTTTTGAAATAGTTCGAGCGCAAAGTAGATTCTATAACATCTTATACCAACCATTAAGTTTTATTGTTTTTTTATTAAGTTGTTCTTTGCTTTGGCAGAGATTACCTGTTGATGTTCCAAAAAAGGATACCTACTTTAATACTGATTATCTTTCTACTCAAAATAGATTGAATTATCAAATATCTACCATCTCTAAGTATATTAATATTATATCCTTATTGATTCTGGGAACCCTACTTTATCTTGGTGGGTGGAATGGTCCAAAAATTTTGCATCCACTGATTTGGACTATAATAAAAACTTTTGTTTTACAAGTAATACTATTATTTTTATATACTATCATTCCCAGAATAAGTGGTTTTAGAAAAAAAATAAATTTAAGTTTAGCCTTTCTTTGTTTATTATCATTTTTAAACTTATTGATTATAATATTTTTGGTTCTTTATTTTAAACCTATTTTTTGAGTTTAGCTTATGAAGGGTATATTAAGAAGTTTAATAACTGTTACAAGAAATACATTTAAGAGACCTGTAACTGTTCTTTATCCACATGATAGAATAATGGTTCCTTATAATAGCAGGGGAAGCATTCAATTAATGGTGGATCCAGATACAAGAAAGATCCTCTGTGATGGATGTGGTCAATGCGAGAAATCTTGTCCGTTAAAATTGATATCTATTGAGGTAGATATTAATAATAAAAAATTAAAAAGTTTTTATATAGATATTAGCAGATGCATGTTCTGTGGTTTTTGTGAGGAAGCATGCACGAAAAAAGCATTGAAAATGAGTTTTAATTATGAGCTGACTGAAAAGGATTTTTCAGCTTTAAAATATGATATTAAAAAATTAACCAAACACGCGAGACCGAAGTTAAGGAAATTCTGGAAAACTTAAAAAACTTTAAAAAATTACAAAATTTATTATTAGTTAAAAGGTAAATAATTGGAAAACATATTATTTTATATAATATCAATACTTATTGTAATGGGTGCTTTAGGTATTGTTCTTTTTAAAAAACATCTATTTATAGTTTTGAGTTTTTTGATCTGTGTTTTAAGTATAAGTTTTCTTTTTTTATTTTTGAAAAATTCTATTCTCTTTTTATTTATATATATTCCCCTTCCAGCAATAATCGCGGGTCTATTATTGGCAGGAATTGGAGAAAGGGAGAATTTAGTTTTTAATTGGAAAAGAGATTGGCCAAGAAGTTTTATAGCAATTTTTATAGCCATATTAGTATTAATATGTCTTGTTTTTGTGATTAATAATAGTAAGTGGGAAACAACTAAAGTTGATGAATTTCAATCCACTTCTCCAGCAAAAATTGCCGAGATATTATATGTTGAGCATACTATACTTCTGATAATTATATTTGTTTATTTTATTAGCTTTTTTATTGGAATATATTTTGTTTCTAAAGATAGGAAATAGATAGTGTTATCTCTAAAAAATTATTTATATATATCCACGATTATATTCTGTTTAGGAATTTTTGGTGTCTTATTTAGAAGAAAGTTTTTAAATAAGTTAATTAGTTCTTCACTAATAGCTTTATCAGCTATTATTAATTTTGTTTCCTTCTCTTATTTTTTATATCCTGAAAAGATTTTTCAACTGACTTTAATTATATTTATGATTGGTCTAATAATTATGCAGTTTGCTATAGGATTTTTTGTTTATTACCTTGTTATAAAGGAAGGGAAAGATATAGATCTAAAAAGGAGGGATCCCTTTTTAGAATTAAATTTAAAAATTGCTAACTTTTTTAGGAGGAAGTAATTGTCAATTAACTTTTCTCTTATAATTCCAGAACTATTAATACTCTCTTCATTTCTTTTTGTTTTATTACTTTTAATTTTTAATAGTGTAACAAAATTAAGATGGTTAAGTTATTTTAGTCTTTTATTAGTAATAGCTGCAATGGCTTTAACCTTTGTATTTAAAGACAGAATGGGAATTGTATCGGATAACTTTTTAGAGGTTAGTAAGATTTCAAACTTTTTTAGATATTTATTTCTTTTTTCAGGAGCGAGTCTTTTAATTTCGCTAATTGTCTCTAAAGTAGAAAAACCTGGTATTTATGCTTTAATTCTAATTTCAATATTTGGCGCGATGTCACTTGGACTTAGTTCAAATCTATTATCGCTGCTAATGTTTTTAGAAATTGTTACAGTCTCATCCTATTTTATCCCTACTGTAAAACTTGAGAAAATTGACTGGCTCTCATATCTGAGATATGTCATTTTTGGGATAATTTCAACCTTTTTATTTATATATTTGTTTTCCTTTATATATGGAGTATCGGGATCTCTTTCTTTAAATGTTGATTTTACAAACATTGATATTAATAAAGTAAATATTTTATTAATCATAGTGCATATAGTTATAATGGTAATAATGTCAATTAGATTGTCCCTATTCCCATTTCATATTTTGTTTCCCTCTCTTGCTAAAGATAGTGGTTTTTTTACAACACTTTTTTTCTCAATTCTTGTTATTCCCGTAAATTTCCTGGCTCTTAAGAAGGTATTAAATATAGCTGGTCGTTTGGACAACGGACTTCTTTTTGATAATTTCCTTGTAATTTTAATTCTCGTTTTCGTAACAATTATATTTTTAAATATTGGTATTATTTATCAAAGAAATATCTGGAAGTTTTTAGCATTTTCAAGTGTAGTTCAAATGTGCTTTATTATTATTGATTATTACCTTTTTCCACCCTTAGAAGAGCTAAGTGGTATAACGCCATATTTACTTATATATTTAATTTCAACATCAGCATTAATAATTGGATTGGAGACTTATAGAAAATATAAACTTAAAACTAACTGGGTGGATTTTCTGGAGGATATAAAAGGAGCAATAAGGACTGCACCAGTTTTAACTTTTTCATTATCTGTAATATTAATCTCATTAATTGGAATCCCAGGGACTGCTGGCTTTTTAATTAAACAGTCATTTATTAGTTTCATTAATGCCGGTATTGAAAATGAAGGAATTACTGGTTTTGCAATTTCAATTTCTGTCTTTTTAATAATAAACTTTTTAATAGCTTTATATTATTATGGAAGAATTATTTTAAGTATGTGGTCTAAGCCAAAAACGGATATTTACCTTAAATCTAAAAAAGTGAAATTAAATCTATTTAAAGAGAGTTCCCCATACCTTCTATCTTTAGCCTTTATTATATTATGCTCTGTCATTATATTG
>JAUWOM010000042.1 GCA_030612085.1 Actinomycetes bacterium | reverse complement strand
ATTGAATTATAATGAGCTTTATATTCTATAAATTGCTGGAGCTGTCTAAAGCTCCAGTTATGAAACCTTTTATTAAATCGTTTTGAGTATTTAATTTTACTTCTTATTCCTTTTAATTTTTCCATTACAACACAACAGTCAAGATATTTTTTAGCTATATTGATTATTTTTCTGCTTATTTTATGATTGATATCCTTCATGTAATTTCTTTCTCTGTTTTTGGTTTTCTTTATCTCATTTAATAGTTTTTTCTTACTTAACTCTTTTCTTAAATCACTAAATCTTCTTCTCTTTTCTATTAATTGTTTGCCAGAAAAAAACTTAGTTTCTAATACTTCGCCTTTTCTATTTAAAACAACAACAGTTGCTATATTATTTATTCCTAAATCAACTCCTACGAAATGTTCAAATTTCTCTTCTTTAGGTATTTCTTTCTCTTCTTCAAAAATCACATTCAAGTAGAAGGCATTGTTTTTGTAAATCAATTGTGCTGAAAGAAAATTATCATTTAGCTTAGCTTGTTTTCTACCTGTTATCGGAACTTTCACCTTACCTTTAATAGTAGAAATATTAGCCCACCAATCAAAGTGATTATTTTCTTTGTTAAAATTTATTGTTCTTTTATCAAATCTTAATACAGTGAATCCTTTAAAGTGTGGGAATTTAGGATTGTCTTCATTGTTCTTCCAACTTTTGTATTGTTCTTTTGCTATATCTCTTGCTGTTTGAATTAAGGCTGTTGGAAGTTTGAATATTTCTTTTGCTTTATAATATATATCCTTCATTTCTTCATTCTTCCCAATTTCATGAAGATAGAAATTGATACACCTTCTATACTGTCGCATAGTTGTGTTTAACTTCAACTCCTTATTCTTATTGGGCTGAATTATTTTATACTGAATTGTCTTCTGAACTTTCATTTTCTATCCTTCATATTAAACACCTTAATATTTATTAAGAAGAGTTAAATGTTTTGGTTAATTCATCCCCCACCTAAAATCAAAGATTTGAGGAAGGGGTCTTCTTGCCTATTTTTAATAAATAATAGGGCTTATAGATAGTATTGTCAATAATAGGGGTTGTGAATGGTTTTGTTAAGAATAAGAAATTAAGTGATGAAGAATTTAAAAAACCAATAAGACATAATGATGGTAAAAAGTAAGCTATCACATCTATCTAAAACTCCACCATGACCAGGAAATATAGATCCTGAATCCTTAATAAAAAACTTCCTTTTAATATATGATTCTGATAAATCTCCAAGTTGTGCAAAAATGGATATGAATAGACCATATATTAGAAGTAGATTTAGAGGTAAATTGAATATATCATATCCCCAAGTACCTTTTAAAATAAAGTTTAATAGTCCTCCTATTAACATAATAGCAACAAAGACTCCAATAAAACCTCCAACTACCCCTTCGACTGTTTTTAATGGACTTATTCGTGGAGCTAATTTCACTTTTCCGAACTTTGACCCAATTAAATATGCAAATGTATCATAAGCCCATGTTCCTAAAAATATTAAAAGTAATAAAAATTTACCACTTTCCATTTTATGTATTAACACACCCAAATTAATGAGTGGAAAGTAATAAAGTCCTGCTAAAGTTATAAATGAATCTATAGCATTTCTATCCTCAAATTTTACTGAAAATGAAGCGACCAAAATAGTAATAACTGAAAGTGGGAGTATAAATGAGAAGAAATCAATTCCAAAAATATAAATTCCTATAGAGAGTATTGCTGAAAGAATAAGACCTATAGTTATATAAGGTCTGTTACCTGCATTTTCAGTTATGTGATAGAACTCATAATTTCCTAAGATTGTGAGTATGAAGGTAAATAAAAAAAATGGTAATGAATTCTTTAATGGGTCATAAAATAATGAAAATAAGACAATTAAAACATATATAAGACCTGTTATAGCTCTTTCTTTATATTTTGATCTTCTGTTACTCATGTCAAACTAAACCAAATCTTCTTTCTCTCACTTGATATTCAAGAATTGCTTTGAGAAAGTGATACTTGTTAAAATCTGGCCATAAAACCGGAGTAAATACAAATTCTGTATAAGCCATCTGCCACAATAGAAAATTACTTATTCTTATTTCACCACTTGTTCTAATTAAAAGATCTGGATCTGGAATATCCTTTGTATATAGATAATTTCTAAAAATGTTTTCTTCTATATCATGGATTTTTATTTTTCCTTCTAATACATCCTTGGCTAAATTTTTAGCTGCTTGGGTTATCTCTTCCCTTCCACCATAGCTAAATGCTATACAAAAATTCATCTTTTCATTACTTTTTGTGGTTTTTTGAACATTTTTTATCGTTTTTATTATATCCTCTGGTACTCTTTCAAAATTCCCAATTATAAATACTTTTATACCCTTTTCATTAAGTTGATTTAATTCATCATGAAGACTTTTTCTAATTATTTTTAAAATACCATCAACCTCTTGTTTAGGTCTATCCCAATTTTCTTGTGACAACGCAAAGAGGGTTATATATTTTATATTCAGGTCATATGCTATTTCCAAAACTCTTTTTATTGATTTTGTTCCTTCTATGTGACCTTTTATTCTAGGTAGCCCACGCTTTTTTGCCCATCTACCATTACCGTCCATTACTATTGCTACATGATTTGGAATATTATTTTTATCTAAACTATCAATAAGAAGTTTAGTTTGAAGCTTGGGGAAATTTGAAAGCAAAGAGGATAATTTTAGGGTGAATTTTAATTTATTTGTCATTACATTTCTTAAATAAGCTTCTGTTTATTAAAAATATTTTCTTATTTTTGTCTTTTTTTATTTTAAAAAAATATTTTCTAACATTAAAAAATTTAAATTTCCATTATATCTTTTTCTTTTTCCTCAAATAATTCCTCAATTTTTTCATTATAATATTCAGCCAATTCTTGAAGTTTATCAAAAGCTTTATAATACTGATCTTCTGTTATTTCTCCATCTTCCTCATGTTTTTTAAGAGCTTTTTTAGTTTTTTTTCGAACATTTCTAATAGCCATTTTCCCCGTTTCAGAAGATTCTTTAACTAATTTAACTAAATCCTTTCTCCTCTCTTCTGTTAGCTCAGGCACTCCTAATTTTATAATTTTTCCATCATTAAAAGGAGTCAGACCCAATTTAGATTGATATATAGCTTTTTCAATATCATCTAAAATTGTAGGATCATATGGTGAAATTACGATAAGTCTTGGATCTGGAGCAGATAAACTAGCCAATTGATTTAGTGGTGTTTCAACTTCATAATACTCAACAGTTATTTTATCAAGTAATGAAACTGAAGCTCTTCCTGCTCTTACTGTAGAAAATTCCTGTTTAATTATTTTAATTGAACCTTTCATTCTATGTTCAGCATCTATAAGTACATCATCAATCATTTTAATAACCTCCAAAAAAAGATTTTTTTTGTGTGAAAATTGCATACCTGTATTTAAAAATTATTTATTATCCTTAGAGGTTTGATTTTTTTCTTTAATGTCCACTAAAGTACCTATCCTTTCACCTTGTATAATTCGCAACATATTTTCCTTTGGATTTAGATTGAAAATAGCTATAGGCATATCATAATCCATACAATATGAAAGTGCTGTTGTATCTATGATTCCTACTCCCTTATTTATTGCTTCAAGATAAGTTATTTCACCAAACATCTTAGCATCTTTATAAATCATTGGATCTCTATCATAGACACCATCCACCTTGGTAGCTTTCATAATTAAATCTGCATCTATCTCTTTTGCTTTTATTACAGCAGCTGTATCTGTTGTAAAATATGGACTTCCAGTTCCAGCACAAAATATTACAACTCTTCCCTTTTCTAAATGTCTTAAAGCTCTTCTTCTAATATAAGGTTCAGCAATTTCCTTCATTTCTATTGCGCTTAAAACTCTTGTTTCAGCCCCTAATTTTTCCAATGAATCCTGAAGAGCAATACCATTCATTACTGTAGCTAACATGCCAATATTATCTGCTGTTACCCTTTCCATACCTCTTTTTGCTGCTGATCCACCCCTGAAGATATTACCTCCTCCAACTGTTACTGCTACTTCAACCCCTTCCTTAGTGATTTTTATAATATGAGATGCTATTTCATCTACTACATTAGGATCAATATTTAAACCTTCGCTTGAAAATGCTTCTCCTCCAAGTTTTATTAAAACTCTTTTATACATTATTGATTTTTTTGTAATTTTAGTTTTTTCTTCATTCATAAAATACTTTCGGTTTTTTATTTAATATTAAAATTTTTTTAAATTTAAGCTCTATTTGAATATAGATTTGTGGCATGGTTTCGAAGACATGTTAGTCGAGTAACTTTGCCCAAATCTTCTAATGTTTTTTAAATTTAAGTTTTATTAATATAGCTTTGTGACATGGTTTCGAAGACATTTTAGTCAAGAAACTATGTGCAAAGCTTTCAAAGATTGTTTAATTTTTTTTAATCTTTACCAAACGCAAATCTTGCAAACCTATTTATTTCGATATTTTCACCCATTCTTGCTATTGCTTCATTTATTAGTTCTTTAACAGTAATTTCCTCATTTTTAATAAAATTCTGTTCCAAAATACAGTTATTATTAAAGAATTCTTCCATCTTTTGCTCAGCTATTTTTTCAGCAATATCTTTCGGTTTTCCATCCTCAATTGCTTCTAAAAAAAAACTTTTCTTCTTTTCATTAATAATTTCCTCAGAAATTTTATTTCTATCAATATATAAAGGGTTTGCTGCTGCTACATGCATTGCAATATCATGCACAAGTTTTAAAAAGTTTTCGTTTTTTGAAACAAAATCTGTCTCACAATTTACCTCAATCATTGCCCCTAATTTACTATTATAATGGATGTAACTATCTATCACACCTTCCCGTGTAACTCTTGAAGATTTTTTCTCAGCAATTTTCATACCCTTTTTCTTTAATAATTTTTTTGCTTTTTCCATATCACCATCAGACTCCGATAGAGCTTTTTTACACTCCATTACTCCTAAACCAGTTATTTCTCTAAGCTGCTTTATTTCATTCACTGATACTTTACCCATTCTCATTCCTCTTTCTTTCTCTTCTTTGTAGTTTTATCATCTGTTTCAGATTTCTCTTCTTTAATTTCTTCTGACTTTTCTTTGCTAATTATTTCCTCTTTATCATCTTCAACTGGTTTTTCTTTAATTTTCTTTTTAGGCTTCTTCACAGACTTTTTCTTGGGTTTATCCTCAGATTTTTTACTCGTCTTTCCTTTAGGCTCTTCTTTAGGCTCTTCTTTAAGTTTTTCCTTAGATTCGACAGTTTTTACTTTCTCCTCAATTTCTTCTTCTTTTTCCTCTATTTTCTCTTTAACTAAAACTTCTTCCTTGGTCTCTTTAGTAAGCTTTTCCTCATGTTTTTCTTTTAGCTTAACTTCAGCTTTTTTCTCAGGTTTCTTTTTAAGTTCAATAACTTCTATCTCTTCCTCAATTTCTTCTTCCTCATCAAGCTCAACTGGAGGAGCAATCTCAGCTTTTCCAGCTATTATAGCATCTGCAATTACACTTATTAATGTATCTACAGCTCTTATAGCATCATCATTTCCAGGAATTATATAATCTATTAAATCTGGGTCACAATTAGTATCAACAACTGCAATAATAGGAATTTCCATTTTACTGGCTTCTTTTAATGCATTAATCTCTTTTTCTGGATCTATAATAAATAAAACATCAGGGATTCTTTCTAAATCCCTTATTCCATTAAATAGCTTCTTTAATCTAACTAATTTATGATTTATTCTTGATGCTTCTTTTTTATTAAATTTCTCAAATGATTCACTTTCAACTAATTGTTCAAGCTCCTTTAATTTCTCAGTCCTACCCTTAATAGATGTAAAATTGGTTATTGTTCCACCTATCCATCTATGATTTACATATGGTGTGTCACATCTTTTCGCGTGATTATATGTTACTTCTTGAATCTGTCTTTTTGTGCCAACAAAAAGAATAATCTTGCCCTGACTTGTTATTTCCTTCGCGTATTTATAAGCTGCTTCTATTAACTCCATAGTCTGTTGAAGATCAATGATGTGGATCCCACTTCTCTTCATAAATATGTACTTCTTCATTTTAGGATTCCACCTTCTTGATTGGTGACCAAAGTGAACTCCAGTCTCAAGTAATTGTTTCATAGTTACTACACTCAATTTCTTTTACCTCCTATCTTGGGTTTTTCCTCCGCCTTATCCCCGAACATATAAATGACCCAAAGGGGACTTTTTATAGGCGTGTGTTTTTTTTAAATTTTATACTATCTTAAAATTTTAACAAAATTATTCTAAAACCTTGTTTGACTTAAGTATTATTTCTTAAATTTTTCAATGCGTTAGTTTAACACAAAGTTAAGATAAGGGCAAATATAGTTTAAGCTCTTGGGTGAGTTTTTTTATATACTTCTTTTAATTTACCTTTTGTTATATGAGTATAAATCTGTGTTGTAGAAATATTTAAATGTCCCAGTAGCTCCTGGACAGCTCTTAAATCCGCTCCTGCTTCCAACATATGAGTTGCAAAACTATGTCTTATGGAGTGGGGGCTTATCTTTTTTATTATTCCTAACTTCTTAATGTATCTCTCTACTATCTTTCCAACTCCCCTTGATGTTAACTTTCGTCCATTTTTGTTTAAAAATAAAGCATTTGACCTGCCATGAGTTTTTTTATCACTTCTTAGCAGCTCCGGGCGTGATTCCTTTAAATAATTTTCAATAGCTTCTTTTGCATTTGGATTTAATAAAGCAATTCTTTCCCTTCTTCCCTTACCCATAACCTTAATTTTTCCCTGTTCTAAATCCACACTTTCCATTGTCAAACCTACTAATTCAGAAACTCTTATACCTGTTGAATAAAAAGTTTCAAATATTGCTTTATCCCTTTTTCCCAGAATATCCAAAAGTATTGGTGACTTGAGTAAATCTAACATCTCATCTTGCTTAAGATAGCTTGGCAATCTTCTTTCTTTCTTAATAGTTGGTATAAATTGTGAAGGATCTTTTTTAATTATATCCATCATCTCTAAAAAGGAAAAAAATCCTCTGACAGAACTTATTTTTCTTGAAATTGTTGAAGGTGAATATCTTAAAGTACGTAGATATGATAAATATCTCCTTAAGAATTTCATGTCTATTTCATAAACAGTTTTTTTCTTACCTCTTTTCGCATAATCTAAAAATCTATTCAAGTCTTTCTTATACTCAACTATTGTTCTTGGACTAAGATTTCTCTCTCCCTCTAAATATATGATGTATTTTTCTAGTTCGTTTTTCATTTTATAACTAGATAGTATCAATAACAAAATTACAAAAAAATATTATTTAGAAATATTAGAAGATTTGGGCAAAGTTTCTCGCCTAACATGTCTTCGAAACCATGCCACAAATCTATATGCAAATAGAGCTTATATTAAAAAAAATAATAATTATAAATATAGTTCTTTGGCTATTTGACAGGCTAATTTGAAATTTTCTTTTATAAGAATTAAATTAGTTTTTAAACTTTTGCTTCCTGTCAATTCAGCTATATGTTTTAAAATAAATGGCGTTACTTTTGACCCTTTAATACCTCTTTCTTTTGCTAATCTTAATGCTTTTCCTATTGCTTTTTTTGCTAAATTTTTGTCTATTTCATGTTCCTTTGAAACTGGATTTGTTACTAATAAACTCTGTTTTATACCCAAATTTCTCATTTTCATATAGACATTTGCTATCTCTTTGGGATTATTAAAAACATATTTTAGTTTTAAATCTTTATCTTCACCACAAAAAAATGCTGGAAAATAAGAACTTCTATAACCAACTATTGGTATAGACAAGCTTTCAAGTAATTCAAATGTATTTTTTATATCTAAAAATGCCTTGGGACCAGAACAAACAACAATTAAGCTATGCTGAGATAAAGCATATAGATCAGCAGATATATCTACAGTTTTAGGAAATCCTACATGTACTCCACCAATACCTCCAGTAGATAGTACTTTTAAACCAACTTTATTAGCAGCCCATAATGTTGATGAAACAGTAGTTGCAGCATCCCTCTCTAAAGCTATATTAAATGAAATATCTCTTATTCCTGCTTTATCAACTGAATTTAATGAACCTTTTTCTATTAACTCAACTATTTCCTCTTCTGAAAGTCCAATCTTTAAAACTCCTTTTAGAATTGTAATAATAGTTAAATTTACCTTCTCCTTCTTAGCTATCTCATTTAATTCATATGATAAGTTGATGTTCTTTTCTTTTGGAAGTCCGTGCACAAAAAGAGTGCTTTCCATAGCTACAACAGGTTCATTATTCTTTAATGCTTTTTTAATACTTTCTTCTATTTGAAGATTTAAATAATTGCTTTGAGTTACCATTATCCTTAAAAATTAATTAAAAATAAAAGAGTTAATATATATAATAATATTTTTATTTTATTTCCCATTTATATTTTAAATTAAATTTGAGCATAGGATAGTATTAATCATTAAGATATAAATTAACATATTTTAATAGAAAAATATGAAATTAACAAATATATACTTAAAGATATAATTATCTTAAGTCATTATTGATATTTTATTTTCTATTGAAAATAAGAAAATTTAACAACTTACATTAATCAAACATTAAAAAATAAAAGGAGCAAGAATTATTCTTGCTCCTTTTAACCTTTTATTAACCTTATAATTATCTGAAACTATTAATT
>JAUWOM010000096.1 GCA_030612085.1 Actinomycetes bacterium | reverse complement strand
GAATGGTATTAAAAGGTTCTGAGGTAAAATCTGTTCGCAATAGAAATGTGAATTTTAAAGATAGTTATGCTACTGTAGAAAATGGTGAAATTATATTACACAGTCTTCATATCAGTCCCTATGAAAAAATTGGATATGAAAGGATAGTACCCGATAAAGACAGGAAACTTCTTCTAAATAGAAGAGAAATAAATAGAATAATGGGTAGAACAACTGAAAGAGGTTATACAATAATTCCTTTAAAAATATATCTTAAGGGTAAATATGTAAAAGTTGAATTAGGTTTAGCAAAAGGTAAAAAGAAGTATGATAAGAGAAGAGATATTATAAAAAAGGATCAAGAAAGAGAACAAGAAAGAGCTTTAAAAGATTATAAAAAAGTTGTATAATTATTGTGTGGGGGTGAATTGGCTTCGACGGGGAAATTGAAGCAAAAGTTGCAAGTCGAGGACCAGATCCTTGTAAAAAGCTGGAAAAACATATAAATGCAGAACCTGCATACGCACTAGCCTAAAAAGGCTACATTCTTAAAGTTTTGTCTACGGACTTTAGTGAATGCCGGTAGTAGACTATCTCACGTCTTTACTTCTGAGGAAGATGGGAGTGAAAAAATACTCGGAATAGCAGTTGGTAATGTATTTCTGTATATAAACCAAATAGCGAACTTTAATACAGAATAAACTTGTAGATACTTCTGATAGATTTCTTCGGACCCGGGTTCGATTCCCGGCACCTCCACCAAATTTATATGATTTCACGAGCTCTTGAGTTGAATTAAGAGCTCTTTTTTATATAATTTTTTTAAAATTTTAAGAAAAAATTACATTAGATATTTAGTAGTAATAAAATTATTAGGAATAAAGTTATTAGTAATGATATAATCCTAACTACTTTTTTAATAACACAAAATTGTTAGATTGTATATTTAAGGTAATTAAATTCCTATAAGAATATTAACCTAATTGCTTTCTTAAAAATAAAAGAAGGATGAAATATGAAAAGAATAGATGGAAGAAAAGATAATGAACTAAGAGAAATTAAAATAAAAAGAGATTATTTAGAATATGCAGAGGGTTCAGTACTAATAGAAGTTGGAAAAACTAAATTAATATGTGCAGCGAGTGTTGAAGATAGAGTACCACAATTTCTAAGGGGGAGTGGAAGTGGTTGGATAACTGCAGAATATTCAATGCTACCTCGTTCTACATCTGTAAGGACTTTTAGAGATTCTACTATGGGGAGAATTAAAGGTAGAACACATGAAATTCAAAGATTAATTGGTCGATCATTAAGAGCTGTTGTTGATTTGGATAAAATTGGAGATAGAACAATCTGGATAGATTGTGATGTAATTCAAGCTGATGGTGGTACAAGAACTGCAGCAATAACTGGTGCTTGTATAGCGTTATATGATTGTTTAAATAAAATGGTTTCTCAAGAGAAGATTATCGACTTACCAATAATAGACTTTGTGGGTGCAACAAGTGTAGGATTAGTTAATGGAGAAATTCTCCTGGATCTCTGTTTTGAGGAGGATAATAAGGCACAAGCAGACATGAATGTTGTTATAACTTCAAAGGGTGATATAGTTGAGATTCAAGTAACTGCAGAGGATAAACCTTTATCAAAAGACATATTTCAAAAAATGTTAAAAGTTGCAGAAGAAGGAATAAAAAAGATAATCAATATTCAAAGTGATTTAATAGGTAAGGACATAGATAAATTAAAAAGGTGATATAAAATAATATTTATATTTATTTCAACCATTACTTTTTAAATAAAATTTGAGAACAAATGATATGTATACAAATAAACAAATCGAGATAGTTATTGCATCAAAAAATAGAGGTAAGATTAAAGAAATAAAATCGATTTTATATAATAAGAATATTAGATGGCTAACCTATTTGGATTTTAAAGGCTGGCCAGAAGTAGAAGAATCATGTAATAGTTACGAAGAAAATGCTTTAAAGAAAGCTAAAGTAGTAACATATTTTACTAAAAAGCCAACATTAGCTGAAGATTCAGGACTTGAGATAGATTATTTGGAAGGAGAACCTGGAGTAAGATCAGCAAGGTATGCAGGAGAAAACTCTACTGATTTAGAAAATGTTAAGAAAGTTTTGAATCAAATGAAGGAATGTACTTTTACAGAAAGAACAGCAAGATTTCGTTGTGTGGCTGTTTTATATCTACCAAATGACAAATTTTTTATGTCGCAAGGAAAATGTGAGGGAAAAATAGATTTCTCACCATATGGTGAAAGTGGTTTTGGTTATGACCCCATTTTTGTTCCTGAAGGACATTCACATACAATGGCTCAAATTAGAATAGAGGAAAAAAATAAGATAAGTCATAGAGCAATGGCTTTAAAAAAATTATTTAGAATTATAAGTATAGATATTTTTTAGACACTTTTTAATTTTTTATAGTTCATTATTAATATTATCTTTTTTAATAGTTACAAATATTTTCCTTTAGATAATTTTTAATTATAATTATTAATAAATATTGATTCGGGGCGTAGCGCAGTTTGGTTTAGCGCGCTTGCTTTGGGAGCAAGAGGTCGGAGGTTCAAATCCTCTCGCCCCGACCATACAAAACCTTGCGATTTTCTTTATACTTATATCATAAATGAAGACAGAAGGTGCTCTTGAATGGTTGAGAAGAAATCTGTTTATTTTTGATTGATTCACTATAATATGATTTTGGTATAATATATTAGAATAGTGAGCGGGAATAGCTCAGTTGGCTAGAGCGTCAGCCTTCCAAGCTGAAGGTCGCGGGTTCGAGGCCCGTTTCCCGCTCCATTTTTATTTAGTTTTGAATATGCGAATATTGTTAAAAATACTAAGGATTGTAAACAGATATCTTAAGTAGTTCAAATTAAGACTTTTAATTACTTAATTATTTGCTTTTTAAATTTGCAATTACAATAATTTTTCGTCATATTATTAAAAATAAATTTGAATGATTTATTTAGTTAATATAAAATCTTAAATATTATTTTGCTATTTGTAATATATAAATTTAATTTTAAGAATTTTATAGGTATAAAATTAATAGAAAGGAGGATGGCTCTCATAAACTACTTTAGAAAAAGGGGAAATGAGGTACATTTTTAGGATGAAAATTACAAGGAGACAAATAGAGTTTCTGTCGAAATTTTTAAAATTATGTAGTGATGCAAATGGATATATTCATTATACTGATTTAGCTGAGAAGCTTGGTGTAAGTAAATATACAGCTTATGATATGCTAAGACTTTTAGAGAGGAAAGAGTTGGTTTCTCATAAGTATGTACTTGGTTATAAAAGAGGGAAAGGGCGCTCAAAGGTTTTGTTTTATCCCTTTCCAAAAGCAAGAGAATTGCTCATAGAGTTATTGGGAGAAGATATTGAAAATAAGAAATGGAGAGATTTTAAAGAATTAATGCTAAAAGAAGTGGGTGAGGGGAGAAAAAAATCATATTCAAAACTTTTAAAAAGAATTTCCAAAAAAGCTGATGGAGTTGTAAGACCAATGGAGTATTGCACTTATTATATGATGAGTCTATTTATAGAAATTAAAAAAATAAAAAATGAATTTTTAAAGACTAAATTAATAAAAAATCTTAAAAAATTTAGAAAAAAAAGTAAATTTAAAATTAGTTCTCTTGTTGCAATGATTTTAGGTACATTTCAGTTAGATGAAGACCTCGATATTGATAATGAGCTTTTTTTAAATGACTTTCTAATATATGAAAAATATTTAAATGAGATGAGCAGTAATAGTAGAGATGAGCTTGATTCATTTGTAGATAAAATTTTTAGTAAGCTTTTTGCTTAAATTTTTTTTAATTTATTTTTTTGGTTTTTTTGGAAAATTTTTAAAATGTAATTTTTATAGAAAATAAGAAAATGATGGAGGATAAATGATAGAAAGATCGGAAAAAATTAAACTTTTTTCTCAAAGATTAAAAAATGCAAAAA
>JAUWOM010000092.1 GCA_030612085.1 Actinomycetes bacterium | reverse complement strand
AACAAAAATTAGCTTCCGACTTCAGCAAAGTTCCAAGTGGTCTTCCAGGGGTTGAGACCTTACTTCCTTTAATCTATACTCACGGGGTTTTAAAGAAAAGAATTACAATAAATAATCTTGTGGAGGTTCTATGTGAGAATCCAGCAAAGATATATGGACTCTATCCAAAAAAAGGAACAATCTCTGTAGGAAGTGATGCTGATATTGTTATATTTGATCCAGAAATGAAAGTCACCTTAGATTACAAAGATTTACATATGAATGTTGATTGGTCTCCATATCAAGGCTGGAAATTAACAGGATTTCCTATTTACACTATCATTAGAGGAAACATTATTTATAAGGAAGGGGAATTTCTTGGTGAGGAAAAATTAGGAAAATTCATATCTCGTAATAAATCTTGTTTAATGGAAAATAAACTGTAAAAATATATGTTGTCATTCTGAAGGAGCTTTTAGCGACTGAAGCCTGTCCTTGAACGAAGTGAAGGAAATCTCATTAAATGTATTAAAGAATCTAACATTTATTTATAAAGTTATAGCACATAATAAATCTTGTTTGATATAAAAGATTGTAAAAAATGAATATTAAAAATGTAAAGTAAAAGCCTTTTGTAGGGCAAGGCTTTAGCCTTGCATAAATACAAACTTAAAGGGTTGCACTAATTTGTAAATGTGTAAAAAAATAATTTTAAAAATTATTATAGAAATTACAAAGAGTAAGAAATGGCTAAAAGAATTCTTATAAAAAATATAAGTTATTTAATCACAATGGACTCTGATAGAAAGATTCTAAAGGATTGTCATCTAATTATTAAGGATAATAAAATTAATGCAATTGGAAAGAGCTTAATACCAAAAGCGATATTATCGAAAGATATTGAACCTAGTAATGTAGAAGAAGATTCTAAATTAGACAATACAAATAAATTTGTTGAATCGAATAATAAAGAAGATTATGATGAGTTTGATGAAATAATTGATGCTAAGGATATGGTCATTCTTCCAGGTTTTATTAATACCCATCATCATCTATATCAAAACCTAACAAGGTGTTTTTCTGCATCTCAAGATGTACCACTTTTTGATTGGCTAACTACTTTATATCCTATATGGTCAAAGCTTGAGCCATATGATTTTTACATTTCAGCTTTAGTTGGAATAGTGGAGCTAATATTATCTGGTTGCACTACAACGGTTGATCACTTATATATTTTTCCAGGTGGACAGGATACTGTGATTGAAAATGAATTGAGAGCAGTAAAAAAATCAGGAATTAGATTTTGTTTAGCGAGAGGGAGTATGTCACTTAGTGAGGAAGAAGGGGGTCTTCCACCCAAAGAATTGGTTCAAGAAGAGGATGAAATATTAAAACAATGTCAAAAATTAGCAGAGGAGTATGGAGAAAAAAAATCAGAATTGAAAAATCAAGGTAAAAGAATACAAGAAGATAATAATAGTAATGAATTTCAAACAATAAAAAGAAATCGAGAAGATAATAACAATAATAACTTTCCAAAAATGAAAAGTGTACAGGAATATGATAATGATGAATTTCCAAGGATTCAATTAATTTTAGCTCCAACATCACCTTTCTCAGTTACAAAATCTCTAATGGAAAAAATAATGGAGTTAGCCTTAGAGTTTAATTTAAAGTGTAATACTCACTTAGCAGAGAATAGACAAGAAAATGAATTCTGTCTTGAAAGATATAATCAAAGACCCTTTGACTATATGAAAGAAGTAGGATGGATAAGAGGTAATGTATTCTTTACACACACTGTTTATTTGAATGAAGATGAGATTTTAAAGTTAGCAAAAAGTGGAGTAGGAGTTTCACATTGTCCTTCATCAAATATGAGATTGACATCAGGAATAGCACCTATTAAAGAGATGCTTGATGCAAATGTGAATGTGAGTATTGGAGTTGATGGTTCATCAAGCAATGATTCATCAAATATGTTAGCTGAGACGAGGATGGCTATGTTATGTCAGAGGTCACGGGGGTCAGATAAAATAATTTCTACTGAACAAACTTTGGAGATGGCAACATTAGGTGGAGCCAAAGTTTTGGGAAGGGACGATGAAATAGGTACAATTGAAGAAGGAAAGAAAGCTGATATCATTGGTTTTGATTTAAATAAAATTGAATATGCTGGAGCTTACGAAAATCCTATTGGTGCTTTGCTTCTTTGTCAACCTACAAATGTTGCCCTATCAATAATAAATGGTAGATTAATAGTAAAAAATGGTAAGTTATTAAATCTTGATTTACGAAAAGTTCTAAGAAAGCATAGGGAAAGAACAAAACTTCTGTTAAGTAGATAAATTATCTGAAATATTAAACAAACATAAACAGAGAACCAAACTACTACTAAGTAACATTTAGTTTTTATACAAAGCATAATTTAAAGTAAATTTTTACATAAACTACGAATCTTATATATGATGTCATCCTGAGCCCATTCGCTTCGCTCAGGACAGGCTGTGCGAAGGATCTCATATTAATACAAATAGAAATATTCCAATTATATTAGATTATTTAATATACTTATTAAGATTCTTCACTCCGCTTTGCTTCGTTCAGACTCCGTCCTGAGCACAGCGAAGGGATGACAAATAGTAATTTTAATTTGTCATCCTAACCCTGAGTGTAAAGCCTGTCTTTGACCCTAGAGTGTAAAGCCTGTCTTTGACCCTCGAGTGTAACGAAGGGGAAGGAAAGGGGAAGGAAAAGGGGGAGGATCTCATTGAAAAAATAATTATATTTTTAAGGAGGGAAAATTGATGTTAAACTGGGATAGAAATAAAATAATTGCAAATGATTTGTCTGAAACTGTTGGATATACTCCACTTGTAAGACTGAATAGGATCACGAAGGATTTAGATGTTGAGATACTTGGAAAGCTTGATTATTTTAACCCAAGTGGAAGTTTGAAGGATAGAATTTTATTTAAAATGGTGGAAGAAGCTGAAAAAAGAGGAGAATTAAAGCCCAGAATGAGTTTAATAGAGGGAACCACTGGAAATACAGGAATATCTACTGCAATGGTAGGAGCAGTTAAGGGTTATCCAGTTTTAATAGTAATGCCAGCTGGAATGAGTGAGGAGAGAAAAAAAACTATGGAAATTTATGGAGCAAATATTTTATATACAGTAGGTGGTGAAAGTGATGTTGATTTGACTTTAAAGAAAGTTGCAGAAATAAAGGCAGAAAATCCTGGAATGTATTGGGAGGTAGGTCAATTTTCAAACCTTGATAATGTTAAAGCTCATTATCAAACTACAGGACCAGAGATATGGGAACAAACTGGGGGTGAATTTGATATATTTGTAGCTTCTCAGGGTACTGGTGGAACAATAAGCGGGGTTGCTAAATATGTTAAAGAAAAAAATCCAGATATAATGCTATTTGCAGTTGAACCAGCTGAATGTCCCCTTCTGTCTCATCAAAGGTGGGGAACTCACAGAATAGAGGGAATTGGTGATGGATTTATTCCTAAAAATCTATTGATTGAGTATATTGATGGTGTAGTTACAACAACATCAGAGGAATCAATTGAGATGGCTAAGAGATTAGCCAGGGAGGAGGGAATATTTTGTGGAATATCTTCTGGATGTAATGTTGTGGCTGCGATAAAACTTGCAAAGAAATATCCTAATGTTAAGAGAATTGTTACTATGATTAATGACAATGGACTCAGGTATTTTTCCACTCCACTATGTGGTGTAGGAAAAGAGTTTGAAGTTGAAGAAAGAGAACATCCAATTGATGAAGAACAGTTAGAACTTCTAAAAAAGCATCCACTCATAATAGTTGATTAAACATCAATTAAATAATTTGTCATCCCTTCGCTTCGCTCAAGGACGGAGTCTGAAGGAGTATAAAAAAATAAGGCTATAAACTAAACTAAGTTGTTATTCTGAAGGAGCAAAGCGACTGAAGAATCTCATTAATTAAATATCTCTTTAAAATTATTTTATATATAAAAATAAAAATTTAACATTTTAATTCAGTAATTAATTGAGATTGCCACGCCACCGGAGTTTATCCTGAGCATAACGAAGGAGTGGCTCGAAATGACAACCAGGAGCTGCTCGCAATGACAAAAATATATGTTG
>JAUWOM010000006.1 GCA_030612085.1 Actinomycetes bacterium | reverse complement strand
TATGTTAAGCAATCTGGGTTGCAGTGAATCCAGCCCAAAACAAGGTAATGTTGAACACAAAGGTGTCACAGCTCCATCCTTTGGTAAATCTAAAGGATTTGTGGCACAATTGAGTGTGAGTTAGCCTTGAAGCTCCTTCCTCACGAACAAAGTGAGTAGGTAGGAGTAGTTCACAATAATATTAACTGTATTATTAACGAGATAAGTTTACAGTTTAATAAAAATTTTTTCCATTTTAAGAGGAATAATTAAAAAATTGGTGTTAACCTAACTTTTTGACAATACATATTAACTATAAAATGGCTGAAAATTATGGTTTCAATAGAAATAAGAAGTACCAAGAAGGAAAAATTAAAAGCAAAAAAAAGAGTGGCAATATTAGGTTCTACAGGTTCAGTGGGAAAACAAGCTGTAGAAGTTGTAGAAAATCTAAAAGATGAAATAGAAGTAGTTGCACTATCTGCAAACACCAACATTCAAGAATTAGAAAATCAAATATTGAAATTTATTCCCGAAGCAGTATGGGTAACTGATAAAAAAAGTGCGGAAAAACTAAGGAATAATTTAAAAAAACTACCTAAGAAAATAACTGAAAAGTTAAATAATATTAAAATATTTTCTGAAGAAGAAGGAGTTAAGAAACTGTTTTTAGAAGTTCCTATTGATTTAGTTTTAAACGCAATTGTTGGATTAGGTGGACTTGTGCCAACAATACGGTCTTTGGAGATGGGAATAGATATAGCACTTGCAAATAAGGAAAGTATAGTGTTAGCTGGTGATCTTGTTATGGGTATAAAAAGGATTAAAGGTGTGAAAATAATTCCTGTAGACAGTGAGCATAGTGCGATATTTCAATGTTTGATTGGAAGAAAAAAAGAAGATATAGATAAAATAATTCTTACCGCCTCAGGAGGTCCATTTTTTAGAAATAAACCTGATGAACTTGGAGATGTTACGGTAGAGCAAGCAATTTCTCATCCAATGTGGAAGATGGGTAAGAAAATATCAGTTGATTCAGCAACTTTAATGAACAAAGGATTTGAGGTAATTGAAGCTCACTACTTATTTAGTATAGAACCACACAAAATAAAAGTTATAATTCATCCTGAGGCAATAGTTCATTCCATGGTTCAATTTAAAGATAGCTCAATAATTGCTCAACTTGGACCAACAGATATGAAAATTCCAATACAGTATGCGATAACATATCCTAAGATGTTTAAATCTCAAGTAGAAGAGCTCAATTTAGCTCAATTAGGAAAGCTTACTTTTTTTGAACCAGATATAAAGGCATTTCATGCATTAAAACTTACTTATTTTGCTTTAGAGCTAAAAAAGAAATATCCAACTGTTATGGCAATTGCAGATGAAATAGCAGTTGAAGCTTTTTTAGAGGGAAAAATAAAATTTACAGATATTACAAAGATTATTGAAAAAGTAATGAATAAATTTGAGGGTTGTACAGACCCTCATTTAGAAGCATATTTTCAAGCAATAAATTGGGCAAAAGATACAACAAATCAAATTATTGATAAAATATATAAAAAATAAGGTAATGAACTATAAAATATTAAAAATTTATATAAAATAGGATAATTTATAAGATGAATTCAGCATTTTTAAGCTATATAAAAGCAATAATAGCATTTTCTTTAATAATAGTGGTTCATGAGTTTGGTCATTTCATTGTTGGAAAACTCAGTAATATTGAGGTAATAGAAGCAGCTATTGGCTTTGGTCCTAAATTATTCAAAACAAAAATAAAAGATACTGTGTATGCAATATGTGGCATTCCTGTTGGAGGTTATGTAAAATTTCTTGGTCAGGATCCACTCGAAGATATACCCATGGAAAAAAGAAAGGTTGCATTTCAATTTAAACCCATAAAACAGAGATTTTTAACAGTTATTGCTGGTCCACTTTTAAACTACATAACAGCTATTTTGCTTTTGTTAATAACAATAAGCATGGGAATATATTTTGGAACTACTCAAATAGAAGAGGTTATAACCGATACACCTGCTCAAAAAGCAGGATTTTTAGCAGGAGATAAAATTATAAAAATAGATGGAATAGAAATATCAGAATGGGATGATATAACTGAAATAATTCATAAACATCCCGAAGATAAAATTGAATTTCACGTTGAAAGAGATGAAAAAGTTATTAAATTATATCCAACTTTAACTGAAAGAGAAGGTATGGGATTTTTAGGAATAGCACCAGTTGTAGAGAAAAGAAGAGTTCCTTTTTTTAAAGCTTTAATAATGGCTATAGAATCAGCAATTAAGATTTCTTATTCTTTCTTTGCAGCTATTCTAATGCTAATAACGGGAAAAATCCCAATTAAATATGCTCGACCACTCAGCCCAATTGGAGCAGTTAGAATAATAGCTCAAACAGATATAACCTATGGAATTCAGAGTTTTTTAAGTCTACTTGGAGGTATATCGATTATAATTGCTATTGGAAATCTCCTTCCCATACTTCCACTTGATGGAGGTCATATATTATTTATGATTATTGAAAAAATAAGAGGTAAAAAAGTAAATCCTAAGGTTATGATAGCGGTTACTAATATTGGTATGATAATTATGATAGCAATGATTATATTTGCCTTTTATCTTGATATATTTAATCCAATAGATATATTCAACTTAAAATAATCTAATTCATATTACATCTTTTAAGAAGGAATTTTGATTAAAAATGGCTATTTATACAAGAAGAATAAATGTTGGCGATATACCAATAGGGAAAGGTGCACTAATCTCAGTTCAAACAATGACAAAAACAAAAACTACAGACATAGAAGCTACAATTAATCAGATAAAAGAAGTAGCAGAAGCAGGGTGTGACATTATAAGAATTTCTATTCCCGATAAAGATTCTCTAAAAGCCTTTAAGAAAATAAAAAAATCGTCACCAATTCCTATAGTTGCAGACATACATTTTAATTATAAACTTGCCATAGGAGCTATTTTAGCTGGAGCTGATTGTATCAGGATAAATCCAGGAAATATAGGCGGGAAAGAAAGAATAATCAAAATAGCTGATGCATCTAAAAAAGCAAATATTCCCATAAGGGTGGGAGTTAATGTTGGTTCAATAAAGAAAGAAACATTAGATAAATTTAAAGGCAATATTGTGGATTCACTGGTAGCAAGTGCATTAGAAACAGTAGATATCCTGGAAAAATCTGATTTTTATAAGATAAAAATTTCAGCAAAAGCTTCAAATGTAAAAGAAACAATTCTTACTTATCGCAAGCTTTCAAAATTAACAGATTATCCTCTGCATATAGGAATAACAGAATCAGGTCCACCAGAGATTGGAACTATAAAATCATCTATAGCAGTAGGAAGCTTACTTTTAGATGATATAGGGGATACAATAAGAATTTCTCTTACAGCAAGTCCGGTTAAAGAGGTAATTGTTGGAAGAAATATATTGAAATCATTAGGACTTTTAAAAGAAGGAATTGATATAATATCATGTCCAACCTGTGCTCGCTGTGATATTGATTTAATAAAATTAGTAAAAGAATTTAAAGAAAGAACAAAAGATATCAAAAAGTATTTAAAGGTTGCTATAATGGGGTGTGTTGTAAATGGACCTGGAGAGGCAATACAAGCTGATTTAGGTATAGCAGCAGGAAAAGGTGGAGGGGTACTCTTTAAAAAAGGAGAAATAATAAAGAAGCTCTCTGAAGAAGATCTGCTTGATTCACTAATGCTTGAAATAGAGAAATTTTAAATTATTGATATATATTATTTGAATACTTATAATTATCTCTAATTATAAAAATAATAATATTAATTATCATTAAAGATATTTAGAGATTTGGTCATAGTTTCTCGACTGAAATGTCTTCGAAACCATGCCACAAATCTCTTAAAAAACTTAAATTCAACAAAATATTAAATTCTAATTAAAAAATCTTGTATATTAACAGAACTAATTTAAAAAAGGAAAGTAAAAATTGAGATTATCAAAATATTTTCTACCAACAACCAGGAAAGTTCCTTCGGATGCTAAGGTTCCAAGTCATATTTTATCTATAAGAGCGGGGTTAATTCGTCAGGTTTCTCGTGGAGTATACAATATTCTTCCAATTGGATATAAAGTAATCAAAAAAATTGAGACAATAATAAGAGAAGAAATGGATAAAATAGGAGCACAAGAAATTTTAATGCCAGTAATTCAACCTGCGGAATTATGGCAGGAAACAGGAAGATGGGGAGAGTATGGTTTTGAGCTGATGAGACTTAAAGATAGACTTGGAAGAGATATGTGTTTAGGACCTACTCATGAAGAATTAATAACAGAAATAATAAGAAAAGAAGTCCATTCTTATAAACAACTACCAATAAATCTATATCAAATACAGGTGAAATTCAGAGATGAAATAAGACCACGCTTTGGCCTTTTAAGAGGAAGAGAGTTCATCATGAAAGATGCTTATAGTTTTCATGCTACCTGGGAGGATTTAGATAAAACATATGAAGATGTAAAAAAAGCATACTCTAACATTATAGAAAAATGTGGACTTGATTACAGAATAGTGGAAGCAGAAAGTGGGATTATTGGAGGAAAAGTGAACCATGAATTTATGATATTAGCAGAAACAGGTGAAGAGGAAATATTTTACTGCACAAACTGTGATTTCGCAGCAAAAAAGGATTTGGCACAAATAAATAGAGCAATAAAAGAAGCAAAGGTAAATGTAAAAGATGAAGAGTTGATAGAGGAGATTAAAACAGAATTGGAAAATAAAAATGAATTAAATGAAATAAAAGAGGTAGCTACTCCAGGTATTAAAACGATACAAGAACTTTCAGAATTTTTAAATTTAACTCCAAGAGATTTAGTTAAAACAGTACTTGTATATGGTGAAAAAATAGGATTCTCCGCATTTTTAATTAGGGGAAATAGAGAACTGAATATAAATAAGGTAAATAATTTTTTGAAAGATGAAGTTCAATTGGTATCAGAGGAACAAGTAAAAGATAAACCTTATATAAAATTAGGATTTTTAGGACCAGTTGTATTAAAAGATATTCCGATCTATGCAGATTATGAAATAGAAATTATGAAGAACTTTGTTGCTGGAGCAAACAAAGAGGGATATCATTTACTAAATGTAAATCCCAAAAGAGATTTCAAAGTAAAGCAGTATAATGATTTTACCTTTCTACAAGTAGAAGATAAATGTTCTAAGTGTGGATCAGAATTAATTGAAAGCAAAGGAATAGAAGTTGGACATATATTTCAACTTGGAACTAAATACAGTGAATCAATGAAAGCTTATTTTCTGAACAAAGAGGGAAATCAGAAACCATTTATTATGGGATGTTATGGTTTTGGAGTAACTAGATTGTTGTCAGCAGCAATTGAACAAAAACATTATGAGAATCAAATAACCTGGCCAATACAGATTTCCCCATTTAAATTTCATATGATTTTAATAAATCCTCACAAAGAGAAATTAAAACAAATAGCAGAAGAACTATACCAATACCTATTAAAAAATAACATTGAAGTTTTATACGATGATAGGGAAATAAGTGCTGGAATAAAATTTAATGACGCAGATTTAATAGGAATTCCTATGATTGGAGTAGTAGGTAATGAAATTTTAAAAACAGATAAAATAGAGATAAAAAATAAAATTAAAAACAAAAAAGACCTTATTTTAAAAGAAGATCTATTAGATTATATAACTACTGAATCTAACATTTAATAATAGAAATTAAAAGCATGGAAAAAGATATTATTGTTATTAGCGATCTTCATTTAAGTGAAGGTATTGAAAAAGATACTGGCAAAATCTCACGGAATGAAGATTTCTTTTTTGATAATGAATTCTCTAAATTTATTGATTATTTGATAACTCAAAAAGATAAGTCCTGGAATCTTATCATAAATGGTGATTTTTTTGATTTTCTTCAAGTTATTATCACAGATAAAAACAAGCCAACAAAAAAGAACAAACATTATGAGCTCAAAATAGATGATAAAGTATTTAAACTGAGAGAATCTGAAAGAGAATTTGGATTAGGAACTAATGAAGAAAAATCAATATTAAAAATGAGAGTTATTGCTGAAGGACATAGAGAATTTTTCAAAGCATTATATAGATTTCTAATAAAAGGTAATACTCTTTCTATTATTAAAGGTAATCATGATGTAGAACTTCACTGGGATGGTGTAAAAGAAGAATTTAAAAATCAAGTTGTTATATCTAGTTTAGACACAGAAAAAAAGGATATTGAAAACATTAGAAATATTAAGATAATGTTAAAAGATGAGAATATAGAAAATATCGAGAAAAAAATAATATTTTATCCGTGGATATATTATGATTCAGGAATTTATATTGAACATGGTAATCAGTATGAAAAAGGCAATTCATTTGAGTATTTCTTACAGCCAACTCTTCCAAAACCTAAGGAAAATGAGATTTATCTCCCATTAGGCTCCTTTTTTACAAGATATTTATTTAATAAGATAGAAGCTATCACTCCATTTGCAGATAATATTAAACCTGTTACTAATTACATAGTTTGGATTCTTAGAAATAAATTATTCTATTTATGGAAAATTATAGATAAATATGTATTTCTTTTGGTAAATGTTTTAAAAAAGACCAGAAATTTTACAGAAGAGCAAATGAAAAAGATAAAAGATACTCATGAGAAAAAACTTCATAAATTAAGTCAAATACTTAACTTAGAAAAATCTAAATTAATGGAAATAGATAATATGAAAGAAATACCTATTTTAAAAAGTAAAAGTAGGGTATTAATTATAATGTGTAAGGAGTTATTCTTTGGCTTTATTTTTTTTATATTAACTGGATTATTATTCTATTATTTTTGGTTGTATTTAAAGCCACTAAGACAACTTCTTATTTTTCTTATTTTAACTTTAATTTATTTTTTACCATCTATAATCAATTCATTTATAAAACCGTTTAAAAAATATTATTTACGCGATAAAGCAAAAAGTATTTATGATTGTTTAGGGGAAAAGGTTAAATATATTGTTTTTGGACACTTACACGACCCTGATATATTTAAAATTTCTAAAGATTGTTATTATTACAATACAAGCACTTGGACAACTGTATTTAATGAAGAGGAACAAATGATAAGGGAGAGGGTACAATTTCCATTTCTCCATATCCCAACAAATAAAAAACCAAAACTTCTTTGTTGGAATAACAATACTGGTGAACCTGAACTCTTAAAATTATTTGAAGAATAATCCAAATATTAGATTGAAATAAATATTAAAGTTACTCTTTATAATAAAAAAAACAGTAATTATACCTTTTTAATAAAACTCTCTTCAGCTATTATTGCTTCTTTTTCGTATTTATTATTTCTTCCATGTTTTAAAAATTCCCATAAATATTTAATTGAAAAAAATCGAATTGAATAATATTGCTCAACATGTTTTGATTCATGTTTGAGAATTCTTTTATTATTTCTATAATAGTGAGAACCAAAAAATATTTTATTATAGATAGTAATAGCAGCAGCATTAAGTATTGCGCATATAAGACGCGACCAATAATTATTTATATATTTTACTTCCTTTTGCTTACGCACTTTTTATTCTCCCATCTCTATTTATTTTGTTTATATTTTATAAAAATTTTAACCGTCACTGATTTTTTTAGAAAGATAAAAAACTTTAAAAAACTATTATCTTTTAATTACAAATTCAAATTATAATCTTTGTTGAAATTATATTCAAAAAAAATTATAAGCAGCACTTTTAAAAGAACAAAATGTTAAAATATTTTCACATTATGCATCTATATTAATTATTTATTCGTCTATTTTTTACAGATTTTTTATTTGTAGATCAAAAATTTAAAAAGAAAGACATTTCTTAATAGTATCTTAAAATTTTTTAGATTTTCAATAAAGAAAGGAAAACAATTGAATTTCTATTATATTCTAATAATTTTAATCAGTTATTTATACGCATCTATTCCTTTTAGTTTAATTGTTACTAAGACTTTCTGGAATATAGATCCAAGAAATTATGGAAGTGGAAATATAGGAGCTTCTAATGTTTTAAGAACTGCTGGACCAGTTGCTGGAGTAATTTGCTATATTCTTGATTTTTCTAAGGGGTTACTTGGAGCAGGTCTTCCAATAATCTTATCTAATCTTGGATATATCAAAGAAAATCATTGGTTAATTGTTTTGGGAGCATTAACTGCAATTATAGGGCATTGTTGGCCCATATATTTAGGATTTAAGGGTGGAAAAGGTGTGGCAACTTCTATGGGTGCTATTCTTATAATAAGTCCCAAGATATTTTTGTTTTTCATATTAATCTATTTAATTATTTTATTTATCTATAGATATACTTCACTTGCAGCTTTAGTTTCTTTTGGACTACTACCTATAATTGGATATTTAATAAAACATTTCTTTTCAAATAGGATTGGAATTCTTCAATTTTTGTTTTTTTCCATAATTACTGC
Source organism: Actinomycetes bacterium (assembly GCA_030612085.1). GTDB lineage: Bacteria > Actinomycetota > Humimicrobiia > JAHJRV01 > JAHJRV01 > JAHJRV01. The sequence continues at coordinate 14,534 of JAUWOM010000006.1, read as the reverse complement.
AATTATTATAATTTGGAGGCATCAAGGTAATATAAAAAGACTTTTAAGCAGAACCGAAAGAAGGTTAGGTGAGAAGGTAAAGTTAGAGAAATAAATTTATTAAATAGATATTATTGAGAAAGCTATTTTTTTATGCTATAATTTTATCGATTTAAAGTTTAGTTTAGCCTAAAAGTGGGCAAAAGCCCACTTTTTTTAATATATGAACATTTTAATCTTAAAATATCTTTTAAATTGGTTTTATAATATTAATTATAAATTTCATTAGTTTATAAAGTTATTTTGAAAAATATAAAGGTGAATGTATATGAAATATGATTTGATTGAAGCCTTAAAACAGATAGAGAGGGAGAGAGGTATTTCTTTAGAAAATCTATTAGAAGCTCTTGAAAGTGCTCTTGTATCTGCGTATAAGAAAAAATATGGTCCAGATAAAAATATAAAAATTGAAGTTGATAAAGTAACTGGAAATTTAAGGATGTTCAAACTAATTGAGGGAGAAGATATAGAGAGTAGCGAGAAGGAGATAGTATCTACTCCATCAGATTTTGGAAGGATTGCAGCTCAAACAGTAAAGCAAATTTTACAACAGAAAATCAGGGAAGCTAGTAGAGAGATTATGTACAAGGAGTTCAAAGATATGATTGGAGAAGTAATGACTGGTATTATCCGCCAGACAGATCAGAGATTTACTTTAGTTGATTTGGGAAGGGCTGAAGCTTTACTTCCTCAGGGTGAACAGATTCCCAGGGAACATTATAGATTGAGTGATAGAATAAAATGCTATATAGTTAATGTGAAAAAAACATCTAGAGGTCCACAAGTAATTGTATCAAGAACTCATCCTGGTTTAATAAGAAGGTTATTTGAGCTTGAAGTTCCAGAAATTTCTGATGGAATTGTGGAAATAAATAACGTTGCAAGAGAACCAGGATATAGATCAAAAATCTCAGTTTCATCAAATAATAAGAGTATTGATCCGGTTGGTGCTTGTGTTGGTCAAAGGGGTTCTAGAGTAAAGATGGTTGTAGGCGAACTTGGCGGAGAGAGAGTTGATATTATCAAATATAGTAATGATATGGCAGAATATGTAAGAAATGCTCTTAGTCCTTCAAAAGTTAGCGATGTTTTTATAAATAAGGAAGAGAAGAAGGCTTATGTTATTGTTCCTGATGATCAGGTTTCATTAGCTATTGGTAAAGATGGTCATAATGCAAGACTTGCAGCTAAACTAACTAATTGGAAAATAGATATTAAAAGTGAAAGTATGTGGGCAGAAGAGAAATTAAAAGAACTTGAGAAGAAAAAGGGGAAGAAAGAAAAAATTAAAGAGGAAAAAGGAATTAAAAGAAGAGTAAAAGTTGTAGATAAGAAGAAAGCTAAAGTTGTTTCTAAAAAAGGTGTTAAGAAAAAGGTTAAAGAGAAAAAAGCAAAGCGATGTAAAGCTAAATTAACCAATGGCACAAGATGTACCTACGCATCTAAAACTGGAAGTGATTACTGTGGCTTACCAGCTCATAAAAAACTTGAAACTAAAAAAGAAAAATAATAAATATATTCAAAGTAAACCAAATTGATGGTTAAGAATAAAATAAGACCTAAAAGAAAGATTATAAGAAGAACCTGTACTGGATGTGGGAAAGTAAAAGAAAAAAAGGAAATGCTAAGAATTGTTAGAACCCAAGATGGTGATATTAAATACGATTTAATAGGAAAAATATCAGGAAGAGGTGCATATGTATGTTATGATATAGGTTGTGTTGAATCAGCATTTAAGAAAAAAAGTGTATCAAAAACATTAAAAAAAGATGTCTCAAAAAATCTAAAAGATGATATTATTAATATAATTTCTAAAGGTGAAGAAAAGATATAGAAATATTAAAAAACATTCTATATACGCAAGGTAAAGGTTTATGGTAAAAGATTTAAATAAAGATTATGCTGAAAATAAAAATATTGAGAAAGAAGTTATTCTAAAGAAAAACGAATCTGACAAAAATATTGATAAAGAAGTTACGAAGACAAGGAAAAGGGATAAAGCAAAATCAATCAAACTAACTACAGGAATAACTTTAAAAGAGTTTGCAAACGAAATTAACCAATCATCTGCTAATCTTATAAAGCTTCTTTTGAGAAAGGGTAAAGCTATTAGCATAAATCAATCATTAGATATTAATATTTTAAATATTTTATCTGAAGAATTAGGTTTAAATATCAAGCTTCCTACTACAAAGAAAGCAAAGAGTATTTATAGAAGAGCTCCAAGAGATTTAAGGCCAAGACCTCCAGTGGTAACTATAATGGGACATGTAGATCATGGAAAAACAAAGCTACTTGATGCAATTAGAGAAACTCATGTGATGGAATCGGAAGCTGGAGGAATTACTCAACATATTGGAGCTTACCAGGTTGATTATAAGAAAAAGAAAATAACCTTTATTGATACACCGGGACATGAAGCATTTACATCTATGAGAGCAAGAGGAGCTCAGGTAACCGATATTGCAGTTATAGTAATTGCTGCTGACGATGGAGTTATGCCTCAGACCATAGAAGCTATTGATCATGCAAAAGCAGCCAAAGTTCCAATGCTTGTTGCTATAAATAAAATTGATCTTCCAATAGCAAATGTTGATAAAGTAAAAAGACAATTACAGGAAATAGGTCTTGTACCAGAAGAGTGGGGGGGAGACTTAGTTACAGTTGAAGTTTCAGCTAAGATGAAGACAAACTTAGATGAACTCTTAGAGATGATATTACTAATTTCAGAAATTCAGGTACTAAAAGCTGATATTAAATGTGAAGCCATTGGAACTGTAATTGAGGCTCAATTAGATGCGAGAAGAGGTTCTATAGCAACAATAATAATTGAGAGTGGAATATTAAAGGTTGGAGATGCTATTGTTGTTGGTACATCATCAGGAAAAGTAAGAGCAATAATAACTGATAAGGGAAAAAATGTAGAATCCGCTTTACCTTCTCAACCTATAGAAATTATGGGTTTATCTAAACTTCCTCAAGCAGGAGACGAATTTTTTGTAGTAGAGAATGAGAAAGTTGCCAGACGGATTGTACAAGAAAGAATTCTGCAGTTAGAATCTACTAAATTAATACCAACAAGACATATTACTTTAGAAGATATTGCAAAAAGAATTGAAGAAGGGAAGATTCAGGAACTAAAATTAATATTAAAAGGAGATGTTCAAGGTTCATTAGAAGCAGTTAGTGGAGCACTTTCTGCAATAACAGAAAAGGAAGTTAGGATAAATATTATTCATGAAGGTGTTGGTGATATTTCAGAGACGGATGTGTTATTAGCTACAGCATCAGATGCTATAATTATAGGTTTTAATGTTAAACTTTCTCCCGGGGCCAAAGAGATGGCTGAGCAGGAAAAAGTTGATGTGAGAACTTATGAAATTATTTATAAAGTGATAGATGATGTTCAAGCAGCATTAAAAGGGCTTCTTGCTCCAAAGAAGGTAGAAGTTGATAAAGCAACTATTGAGGTAAGACAAATATTTCAGATTCCGAAGATTGGTAAAATTGCTGGCTGTTTTGTATTAGATGGTGAAGTTAGTAGAAACTATTTAGTAAGAATTAAGAGAGATGATGAGATTATACATACTGGTAAGATAACCTCACTTAAAAGATTTAAAGAAGATGCTAGAAAAGTTGTAGCTGGATTTGAATGCGGAATTGCAATAGAAGGATTTCAGGATATTGAAGAAGGGGATATTCTTGAAGTCTATTCCATAGAAGAAAAAGTCCTGTAAAAACAAATTTTTTTAAAAAATTTAAAAATTTTATTTTTATTTTTACCACTTTTTAATATTTCCACAAAAATGATAATTGCAATTGTAGAAGTAGAATTATTTTTACCTTATTGTCATAGCCTAAAAGATAAGAGAAGTATAATAAAAAGCCTAATAGATTCTTTAGGTAAAAACAATAACATATCTATAAAAGAGATTAATTATAAAGATATGTGGCAAAGATCACTAATTGGGATAACAAGTATTTGTGGTAATACAAGTTCAGCACAGAAATTTTTGGATATGATAAAAAATAAAATTTATGAAAAAGATGGTACACGAATTATAAAATTTGAATCCTCAATTCACTTAACCGAATAACCTTCTCTCCTAAAATCATACCTATTAAAAAATCTTAAAGAAGTAATTATTTCTTGACAGAGCGAACTAATGTATGTTATTATTTTATTAGTAACCAAACATATGTTTGTGTGTCAAAAAAGTGTATACAAAAGGAAGAGTTAACGTCATGTATAGAAGGAATCGATAATGGTAGATTTTGTACATCTTCATGTTCACAGTCAATATAGTCTTTTAGATGGAACAGCGAAGCCATCGGACTTGGCTCAAAGAGCTAAAGAATTAGGTATGGAAGCTATTGCTTTAACAGACAAGGGAGCAATGTATGGGGCTATTAAATTCTACAAAGAAAGTTTGAAAAGAGGGATAAAACCCATAATTGGCTGTCAGATAAAGATAACAGATAACAACGATAATGATAGAAGGAGAGAGATATATAGTTTTATATTGCTTGTTAAAGATTTTGAAGGATATTTTAATTTAGTAAATCTAATTAGTAGAAGTCATCTGCGTATGCATCGTATACATCAGACAGTCCCTTTCGTTTATGAGGATGAGTTAATTGAAAAAAGAGATGGACTGATTGTTTTAACTGGCTCCTTACAAAGCAGACTTAGCAACTATCTTTTGAGATATAAATATGGTGAAGCAGAAAAGCTTGCAAAAAGATATTTAAAAATATTTGGAAGGGAAAACCTGTATTTAGAATTACAATATCATGGAAGTAGGGAGGAGGAGACTTTATGTCGACGTCTAATCAGACTGGGACAAAATTTAGGACTGAAGTTAGTAGCAACTAATGATGTCCATTATCTTCACAGAGTAGATCACTATCTTCATAAATTGCTTTCACAAATAGAAAGCATGAGCACTATCCCCGATAGTACCAAGGAAAGGGTAAATAACAATAATTACCATCTTAAATCCTCCATTGAGATGGAAAGGCTCTTCTCCTCCTTTTCTCCAGCTATAAAAAGTAGTTTAGAGATAGATGAAAAATGTAATTTAAAACTCCCATTAAATGATATTAATCTTCCTCATTATCAAGTATCGTCAAATTTAAAAGAAGATTTAAGAGAAAGCCATGTTCCTAAGAGCGAGGAGAATTTCAAAGATAAGCAGTATTTAAGAAAGCTATGTTATAAGGCTATAGAAAAAAAATATCCTGGAAATAATATAGTTTTAAGAAAATATCCCATGGATAATAAGAAGTTAAAAGAATTAGTAATAAAAAGACTTGAATATGAATTGGGTGTGATATGTGACATGGGTTATGCAGGATATTTTTTGATAGTATGGGATATGGCAAAGTTTGCAAGGGAGAGAAAAATCCCCATGTGTGCCAAAGGTTCTGCTGCAGGAAGTCTCGTAACATACCTCCTTGAAATATCGGATGTTGACCCCATAAAAAATGATTTATGTTTTGAAAGATTTCTTAATAGAGAGAGAGGAAAACTCCCGGATATAGACATAGATTTTTGTCAGAGAGGTAGAGATGAGATTTTTGATTACATGGCAAAACGATATGGGAAAAACTATGTGAGTAGAGTAAGTTGTTTCTCAACCCTCCAGGTGAGGGGGGCAATAAGAGAGGTAGGAAGAGCACTAAACCTTCAAAAAGAGGAGATAGATATCATAGCAAAGAGAGTTCCGCATTCATTTTTGGTTAGATTGGGAGGACGTAATAAAATAGACATCCTATCTCATCTTAGAAAGAACCTACCAGAGGGTATAGATTTATCAGAAGAACCATACAAAAGCTGGCTGGATGCAGCCAGCAAACTTGAAGGATTAATAAGGCATCCATCTCTTCATCCATCTGCATTTATCATCTCAAATACACTCTTAAATCAGCTCATTCCACTGACAAGAGCAAATACGGGAGAAATAATGTCTCAATATGATATGCATGATATAGAGGATTTAGGACTTTTAAAGTTAGATCTAATAAGCTCACTTTCTCTCACTATGATTAGAGATGTATTAGCATCTATCAATTACCCCTACCTAAAGGAGAAGGGGCTTATCTCGGTGAGAGATGAGGGTAACTAGTTGATTAGGAGGCATAGAAGTATGCAGAAGTTATCAGTAAAGTTAAAGAACACACCAGTGAATACTTCTCTAGTTCACTGCTCTGTAAGTTCTGTATTAAACAAAGAGGAAACTCTTAGTGTGCAGAACACAGTACTGGCTGATAACATCTCCGAAGAGAACTAACTCCCAAAGGACAGGGAGGGCAGAACTTAATAGTATCTGCCATAAATGTCCCTAACATTAATAGAAAGGAGGTATTTTAATATGTGTAAAGACAAAAAAGTATTTGTATATGTACTCAGCAAAAGAGGGAATCCTTTAATGCCCTGCTCTCCAAGAAAGGCAAGAATACTTCTTAAAGAAGACAAAGCAAAAGTAGTAAAGAGAACTCCTTTTACAATACAACTTAAAATAGATACACCAGAAACTACACAGCCTATCAGTTTAGGTGTTGATAGTGGATACAATCACATTGGACTTTCAGCTATAACAAAGAAAAAAGAACTATATTCTGCAGATGTTAAATTAAGAACTGATATTGTAAAACTTCTCTCTAAAAGAAGAACATATAGGAGAGCAAGAAGAAGTAGAAAGCTGTGGCATAGAGAGCCAAGATTTAATAACAGGGTATCTGCTAAAAAGAAGGGTTGGTTAGCCCCATCTATTCAACACAAGTTGGATACTCATATCAAAATAATAGATAAGGTTAAAGAAATACTGCCTATTTCTCAAATCAATATTGAAGTTGCTTCCTTTGATATACAAAAGATTAAAAATCCTGACATATCTGGTGTTGAGTATCAGAATGGTTTACAAAAGAACTACTCTAATACAAGAGAATATGTATTACATAGAGATAATCATACCTGCCAGAATTGCAAAGGTAAATCTAAAGATCCTATATTAACAGTTACTAAATTGCAAACTCATCACATTGAATCAAGACAAACCGGTAGTGATAGATCTGATAATCTAATTACTTTGTGTTTAACTTGTCATGATAAGGTTACAAAAGGAGAAATTGAACTAAACATCAAACCTTTAAAAGGCTTTAAAGCAGAAACTTTTATGACCACAATAAGATGGGAGTTAATTGATCAGGTAAAAGAGCAATGTAATAAAGTTTCTCACACTTATGGATATATTACCAAATACAATAGAGCTAAACTAGGATTAGCTAAATCACATTCTAATGATGCCTTTGTTATAGCTGGTGGTACTAATCAAAAGAGATGTAAACCCTTTATAGCAACCCAGACACGCAGAAACAACCGATCTATACAAACAAACAGAAAGGGATTTAAGCCTTCTATAAGAAGACAAAGATACAAGTTTCAGCCAAATGATATGGTGAGATTCAACAAGAAAATCTACAATGTAAAAGGTGTGTTTAATTATGGGACATGGGTAAGATTATCAGATGATTCTAACATCATCAATACTAATATCAAAAATGTTTCATTAATTTCTTATGGGAAAGGTTTGCAATTTAGATATCCAATTTATCTCCCACCTTTCGTAAGGGGACTTCTTGGTGAGAGGGTTAAATGAAAATGATATTATAATGGATGACCCTTTAACTATGGAAATGATAAGACAGGGAAGAACTCTATGTGGTTTTCAGCTTGAAAGCTCAGGGATGAGAGGACTGCTTAAGAAAATAAAACCCAGAAATGCTATGGATTTAACTCCTGTTATATCCTTATATAGACCTGGTCCGTGGAGCTCAGGAATGGTAAATAGTTTCATTGAGAGAATGCATAAAAGGGAAGAAGTTGATTACATACATCCGGATTTAAAACCTATTTTAAAGGATACATATGGAGTTATGCTTTATCAGGAACAGGTGATGAAGGTAGCTCAAAAAATAGGAGGATATTCATTAGGTGAAGCAGATAAACTAAGAAAAGCAATGACCAGGCTCTCAAAGGAGATGATGGCATATGAGAAAGACAGATTTATTAAAGGGGCATTAAGGAGAGGGTATTCAAAGGAGTTAGCACAAAAAGTATTTAGTTTGATAGAAAAGTTTGCAGGATACGGGTTTGTGAAAGCACACGCTGCTGCCTACGCTCTTATTTCATATAAAACTTGCTACTTAAAGACTCATTTTCCAGCTGAGGTAATTTCCTTTTTTCTAAACAATAACATGGGTTACTACCTGAAAGCTAACTACATTGAAGAAGCTAGACGCCTGGGGGTTGAGATACTACCGCCAGATATAAACAAAAGTCAAGACCAATTTACTGTTGAAAATAGGGGAAAAGCAATAAGAGTAGGTCTATTGTCAGTCAAGAAAGTTGGACCAGTAGCAGTAAGAGAGATCCTAAAGATGAGGAGAAAAGGACTTTTTAAATCTCTTTATGATTTTTGCTTGAGAGTTAATAGAGCAAAAGTTAGTTTAGCAGCAACAGAGAATCTGATAAAAGTAGGAGCCTTTGATTTTACGGGACTTACTCGAAGAGAATTGCTTTTAATGCTTAGATTTTTAAGCAAATTAGCTCGTAATTTAAAAGGAAAGGCTACTACTTCCTTTGTTTATGAGGATGAATCTGGTATTATGGATTATTCTTTTAATAAAAAAAATAACTCTATTATTGGAAAATCAGAGCAGTTCAGTTTAAAAGAAAAACTTAAAGCTGAAGGTGAGATTTTAGGATTCTGGGTTAGTGCTCATCCTTTAAAATTATATGAAGATACCTTATATCAACATAAAATAACATCTAGCGGGAACTTTACTCTTTTAAAAAACAAGCATCCGATTATAGTGGCAGGAATGTTACTTCACTGTAGAAAGGAGAAGACTAAAAAAGGTGAAGAGATGGCCTTCTGTCTACTTGAGGATGAAGATGGAATGTATGAGGTTGTTGTCTTTCCAAAAGTTTATGAGAAAAATCGCTATCTTTTCTATAAAGCAGGCGCGCTTCTTATAGAAGGGGAGATCTCAAACAATGATGGTGACATCTTAATAATAGCTAACAAAATATGTGATTTAAATTTAACTTAGTAGATTCTCTAATACTTCTTTGTGTATATTAAAATCTCTTTCTGAATACAGCACGAATCTTACAATGCTTGGTTTTTTATTATTTCTTAGGAAATTCATTATTGTATTAAAGGCAATTTCTGCTGCTTCTCTCTTAGGATATCCAAAAGCACCCGTACTCAAAGCTGGAAAGGAAATGCTTTCAAGATCTTTCTCTTTTGCTAATTTTAAACTATTTTCATAACTGGCTCTAAGCAGAATTGGATCATTTAGTAAGCCAGAATATATTGGTCCTACTGTGTGAATTACATATGGAGCTAACAAATCATAACCTTTCGTAATTTTGGCTTCTCCTGTTCTGCACCCACCCAATTTTTTACACTCACTCCAGAGTTCAGGACCAGCAGCTCTATGTATAGCTCCAGCAACTCCACCACCTGGTGCTAATTGAGAGTTAGCTGCATTTACAATAACATCAGTTTTTTGAGCAGTAATATCACCTTTTACAAGTTCCAAAACATTATTATTTATTTTTATTACTATTTCATTATCATTCATTTTTTGCCTCTAATTTAACCTTTTTATTTCTTATATAATTAATATATCTCATTTGCTTTCAAATTTTCAACAATATTACATATACATTTACTTTTAATATTTTAATATTTGATTTAAAATATAGTGTTAAAAAAAATTAACATAAGTTTAAAATTTAATAATAATTAATGGAGATGAAAAGAAATGGGTGCAGAAAGAGTAAAAAAAGTGGAAATAGCTATTCAGAAAGAATTTAGTGAAATTTTACGAAGAGAGATAAAAGACCCAAGGATTGATTTTGTCACTGTTACAAAAGTAAAAGTTACTCCTGATTTGAAAATTGCTAATATTTATGTTAGTGTTCATGGTTCTGAAGAAGAGAAGGAACAGAGTATGAAAGGACTTGAGAGTGCAAAAGGATATATAAGAAGTTTATTTGGTAAAAGATTTAGTCTTAGGTTTACACCAGAGATCAGATTCTTCTTTGATAAATCTATTGAGGAAGGTATTAGAATAACAAGATTAATTTCTGAAATAAGGGAGAAAGAAAAAAATAAAATTGAAAATAACAAACAATAAGAATATATCAAAAAAAATAATACAAATATTAAAAAGTGAAGATAGATTTGTACTTTTTATTCATAAAAGTCCTGATGGAGATGCAATGGGTTCACTTCTTGCAATATTTTTATTATTAAAAAAAATGTCTAAGAATGTTGAAATAGCATGGAATGATGAAATTCCATTTCAATTAACATTTCTTCCTTATACAAGTAATTTAAAAAGAAAATATCCAAAGATAGATTCTAATACAGTTCTCATTTCATTAGACAATTCTACAAAAAGTATGATCAATGAATTTTATCCAGGTCTTAATAAGAAAGATTATAAAATGATAATTAACATTGACCATCATCATAAAAATACAGAATTTGGTGACATAAATTTAATAATTCCAGAAGCTGCCTCTGTCACTCAAATACTTTATGATATTTTTAAGGAAAATAATATAGAGATAGATATCGAAATAGCCGAGTGCTTATATACTGGGTTAGTCACTGATAGTGGAAAGTTTCAATATTTAAATACGACAGCCCATAGTCACCTTGTGGCTGCTGAACTCATTTCATTGGGAGTGAATCCAATAAAGGTATTTAGAAATGTTTTTGAAAATAAACCAAAAGCAATACTTGATTTACACAAGTTGATGATTTCAAGAACAAAGATTTTAAAGAATGGTTCACTTATATGTTCATATGTTCTTCGGGGTGAGTTAAAAGACTTAAATCTTACATACTCATCTTCTATGGATTTTGTGAATATATTAAGAGCAGTGGAGAATGTGAAAGTAGCTACAGTATTCAAGCAACAAAAAGATGGTACCTACAGGGTTAGCCTTAGATCATCAACTGATATTGATGTTTCTAAAATTGCGCATAAATTTGGTGGTGGTGGTCATCCGATGGCTGCAGGTTATCATTGTATAAGTAAAAATATAAATGAGTGCATCAAGCAATTGGAAGATAAATTAATGATTGATAATTAGTAATTATAAATTTATATTTATTTTTTATGAAAATGTGTAATTTTAAAAGTGATGGATTAGTAATAGTTAATAAGCCTAAAGGTTTAACATCACACGATGTTGTTGAAGAAATAAGAAAGCTTTTCCCAAAGGTTAAAGTTGGACATACAGGAACTTTGGATCCATTAGCAACTGGTTTATTACTTGTTTGCATAGGAAAAGCTACAAAACTTACACAAATTCTTACTGAATATAGCAAGGAATATATTGCAGAAATAAAGTTGGGATATGAAACTGATACACTGGATAGTTATGGAGAGATAGTTAAGAGATTAAGCAAGGATGAGTTAAGTAGGAAATTAGTAGTTGTAAGGAATTTTCAAAATTCTCATAAAAGTTTAAAGAAAGTGCTGGATAATTTTGTTGGAGAAATAGATCAGGTTCCTCCAATTTATTCTGCTATAAAGTTTAAGGGAAAAGAACTATATAAATTTGCCAGAAAAAATGAAAAGGTTGAAATAAAACCAAGGAAAGTAGAAATATATAAAATTCAATTAATAGATACAATAAAAAATTCTATATTAAAAATAAAAGTTAATTGCTCTTCTGGAACATATATCAGAGCTTTAGCAAGAGATATTGGAAGAAAATTAAAAACATATGCAACATTAACAAATTTGATAAGAACAAGAATCGGAAATTATAATATAGAGGATTCCTATAAGTTGGAGCAATTAGAAAATTTAGCTTTCATGAAAAGAATTAATGAAGTATTAATTCCAATTTCAGAAATTTTAAAGAATTATAAGAAAGTAAAGATTAAAGATTTTTTTAAAAAAATGATAGAAAATGGTGCCCCTCTTTCACTTAATATGATTGAAAATATACCCTTCATATGTAAAAAAGAAGAACCAATAATTGTATATATGAATAATGAAAAAACTATAAGTTTATACAAAACGGTTAAAAATATTAATTTAGATATAGAATCTAATAGTAAGATGGTAGTGGCAAAAGCTTGGATAATACTAAATTAAGTTCTTTTGCAAAAATTTGATGAGATTCTTCGCGATTTAAAATTTTAATTTGTAATTATCTTTAATTCTTTTTTAATAGGAAAATGATAAAAATTGTTAAATTGAAGAATTTAAATAAACATAAAGAAAATTTAAATGTATAAAAAGGGTAATGTATTAACCATTGGTTTTTTTGATGGTGTCCATATTGGTCATCAAAAAATATTAGGTATTGGTAAAAAAATATCATTGGAAAAAAATATTCCATTTGTTATATTAACCTTTCATCCACATCCTAATAAAATACTTTTCCTGACTAAAGAATTCTCTTTACTTACATCTTTAGAAGATAGACTTAAATTAATCAATAGTTTTGATGTTGATTTAGTAATTGTAATACCTTTTACAAAAGATTTTTCAATGATAACTAAAGAAAAGTTTTTAGATGAGACAATAAAAAGGAAAATTAATCCCAAATTTTTAGTAATTGGTGAAGATTTTAGATTTGGTTATAAAAAAAAAGGTAATGTAGATTTTTTAAAAAGATATTTCGAAGAACAGAATGTTAAGGTAAATATCATACCATTATTAAAAGTTAATGATAAAACAGTTTCCAGCACTCTAATTCGGGAATTAATAATGAAGGGAGAAATATTCAAAGCCAATAATTTATTACAAAGAACTTATGAAATCTATGGATCAGTAATAAAAGGTAAGGGGATGGGAAAAGTTATCGGTTTTCCAACAATAAATATTAAAATGTTAGAAGAACTGGTTTTACCAGGTGATGGCGTATACTTAGGAGAAATAAAGTCGAATAGTCTAAGAAGATATTGTTTAATAAATATTGGCAAAAGACCAACTTTTGATGGAAGAAAAAGAACAATTGAATTCTATATTTTAGATACAAAGGAAGAAAAGGTTAAAGTGTTAATGAAATCAGAGATATTGAGATTATGTTTTATAGATAAATTAAGAAATGAGATTAAATTTGAATCAGTTGAAAAGTTAGTGAATCAGATTAAAAAAGATATTAAAAAAGCGAAAGGAATATTAAAAGAATATAAGAGATTTGAAAATCTTTCTTAAATTTTTTATTATAGTATTATTCATGATAGTATTTAACAATTAATTTAAGTGGTTAATAAAAAATTTTTAAATGTAAGATTAAAAAAGTTGAAATAAAATTGTTAAAATAAAATTTATACTATAATATATACATAATTCAAATATAGTAAAAGTAGATAAACCACCCTTGCTTAGGATATTGAAACACAAACGATATCTTATGCTTGTAATAAAATGGAGGTAAAAACAATTGTCATTAAGTAAAGAAGAGAAGCAAAAGATTATAGAAGAATACAAAGTTCACGAAAATGATACAGGTTCTTCAGAAGTCCAATTAGCTATTTTAACCCAGGCAATAAACAATCTAACGGAGCATTTGAAGGCTCATAAAAAAGATTTTCATTCAAGAAGAGGTTTATTGAAAAAAGTGGGTAGGAGAAGAAGACTTCTGGAGTATTTGAAAACAAAAGATACTGAAAGATATAAAAAACTAATTAAGAAATTAGGATTGAGGAAGTAAGAAATTATAAAGAAAGAATTTGGAGAGGTCCTTCGCATTATTTCAATCTTACATTCTCCTTTTTATCCACAAGATTTTATGTTTTTTGAGTTCATGCTTAAAGTTTACCAGTAACATTCTTTATATATATTATTTGTGATATGAAATTAGAGTTTACAGTTTATAATTTGAAAAATAATATTAAAAAATTATATTTTTAGCATATTGTAATTTTTTAACGTGTTATAAATGCTAACGTTAATAACTTTTAGGAGGTTAAAATTTTGAAAAATGAAACAGTAACAATCCCAATAGAGGATAAGGAAATAATTTTAGAAACTGGGGAATTAGCGAAACAAGCAGATGGAGCTATTTTAGTTAAATGTGGAGGTACAGTTTTACTAATAACTGTAGTTAAATCAAAAACTGAAAGAAGCGGGCTAAATTTCCTTCCCTTACTTGTTGATGTTGAGGAGAGGATGTATGCAGCTGGAAAAATACCAGGAGGTTTTATAAAGAGAGAGGGAAGACCAAGAGATGATGCAATACTGGCAGCAAGATTAATTGATAGACCAATTAGACCACTATTTCCTGATGATTATCGAAATGAAGTTCAAATAATTGGCACCATTCTTTCAGTGGATCATATAAATCCATTCGATAATTTGGCTATAATAGGTGCATCTGCTGCATTAACTATCTCAGATATACCTTTTTTGGGTCCAATAGGAGCAGTTAGAGTTGGCTATTTAGA